>CANQLS010000029.1 GCA_947624765.1 uncultured Clostridia bacterium | reverse complement strand
CCTTTTTGTGACTTCTTTCTTACGGAAATAATCTTTTGCACGCACCGTCCTCCCTCTCTTTTTTTCGCAAAATTTTTCCGTTTTTATGCGCATCGGTCAAATTTTCTTGACATGTTGGTGTACATAATGTATAATATTTTTGCATTATTTATCATAGGAGGAATCATGATGACAAAGTATTACTTGCATGATGGAGAACCTACAGATTGGCAAACGTGGGAATCGGTTCGGCAGTCGCCACATCCTATCCAGAGTGTCTATCCAGAAGTCGTAAAGAGCATCTGGATGTACTCTGTAGCCGATGGTATGTATGGCTTTTTAACAAAGAGTCATATCATCACGCCAGCTGTTTTTACACCTCATTGCCGGGTGCTGACAAAGCGCCCTGCCGTAGTGGCAGTTACGTTTCCCACGAGAGAACCAAACGATTGGAAAATCGTTGATCTTTCCTCGGGAAGGATTCTACTTTCCGACTTTGCGTGCTATGTCCACTTGAAACCGGATGTCCTCGCGTTTCGCGTAGACGATCCAACCATAGATTGGCCCCACAATATGAAATGGGGAGCCATACGCCTTCCTTCAGCGGAAATACTGCTCCAAGAGACCGTATTTCCAATTGGGGAAAGTGAGATGCCCATCGGAGAACGTATTCTCCAAGCGTTAGAATCCAAATAAGATTCCCAAGAAATCCAAATTTTTGGATTTCTTTTTTTATCTTTCACACCACATTTTCTCCATTTGTTTAAAAACGCAAAAAAATTGAAAGGTAGAAAATCGAAGATTTTCGACTTTCCGCTACGCTAGAAAATTTATTTTCCTACTTTCTATTGTAGCACCTTTCAATTTTATGTCAACAAAAACGGCTCAATTTTTTTTGGTATATTCTTACAGCCACAAGGATTCAGGTTAATCTTCCGTAGGCAAATCTACTTCAATTTCAACTTCGTCCATTTCCGTAGGAGCGAAATGCTTTCCAATTTCCGCTCCTTCATCATATTGTTTTACTCCTATCTCAATTTCTCCATGCTGATATAATTCAGAAATTCTTGGTATTTTACGTTCAGTAATACGCGCCATAATCTCGCCATTTTCACTTAATTTTACAATATCTTCTTTTTGTACGGCTTTAAATTTCGCATCTTTTCGTAATTTTTCTACCAGCATTTCCACTTCTTTGCTTTCTTCTGCTGTATAAATAATCTCGGTTACGATACAAGTATTTTCAAAAAGTCCCCCTTCGGATAACTTTCCTGATGGGATGTAAATGCAAGAGGTACCGCTTCTTTGGATAAAAGCATAGATACGTGTTTCTACTTTATCCTCGGCTTGGTTCGCAAAAACACGAAGATGCACACCTGCTTTTAATAATTTAAGTAACGCATCCTTGGAAACATTTTTTTTATCAATTCCTAAGTCCATATTCTTTTTCGGAATTGTGGAACTTTCTATTGCTGGCAATAAAACTTCCAGTCCACTATCTTTTGTAAAGCCAGCTACCATCCACATTTCATCAAAATCTTCTGCTAATCTTCTCGTGATAATATCACCTAATTTAATTTCTTCTGGTTGACTCCAATAAATTACTTTCATAGCGCGTCTCCTTTATTTTATTTTCCTTTTTATTTTACCATATTTTGAAAAATAGTTCAAGTTTATGTTAACACATTTTTGAAAATAGGACATAAAATATAATAACTCCACTGTTATAATTTTTCATATTGTGGAAATAATGTTATTAGAATTTAATTTCGGAGAGTGATAAATAGTGATGATTAAAAGAGGCGATATGTTTTATGCTGATTTAAGCCCTGTAGTCGGTTCAGAGCAGGGCGGTATTAGACCTGTACTTATTATACAAAATGACGTTGGAAACAAATATAGTCCAACTGTAATTGCAGCAGCAATAACATCGCAAACAAATAAAAGTAAGTTACCTACGCATATTAATATTCCTTCAAAGGAATATGGGTTAATGAAAGATTCTGTGATTTTAACCGAGCAAATTAGGACAATTGATAAATCACGATTAAAAGAAAAGATAGGTCAAATAGATTCTTCAACTATGACACAGGTAAATAATGCATTAGGTGTTAGTTTCGGACTATAACTACAATAGTGCAAAAAATGAACCGCAAATAATGGCTTTTTGTTGCTCATTATTTGCGGTTTTTGTTTTAATTATTTATCATAATTCCCATTCTTCACCATTGCTTGTTTCAATATATTTATGAGTTGTTGCTGCTTCCATTATATCATCAAATGCCCAATAATTTCTATTTAAATCAGTAAATACATTATCTTCAACAGCATCGTCATCTGCAACTCTATTTAATGTTCTATTAACTGTAGTTGCTGTTTCTGCTCTTGTAATGTTTGCATCTGGCAAGAATGTGCCATCACTGTAACCTATCATCCAACCTTTTCTTACTACTTCATCAATAGCATCTTTTGCCCAGTAATTATTGTCTAAATCTGTAAATGTCAAGTGTTTATTAGATGCCGTAGAAAGCATATATCTTGAAATGATTGTTGCTAATTCTGCTCTAGTAAGTGGATCCTCAGGTCTAAATGTACCATCTTCATAACCATTTAAAATACCTTTTTGGCTTAAATACATAATCGCTTTGTATGACCATCTATCTTTTTCTACATCTGTATATTTTAATCTACTACTTACACTCTTTCCTTCGCCACCAGATAAACGATAGAATATCATTGCCACTTCTTCTCTAGTTATTTCTCCATCTGGTTGTACGCTTCCGTCTTCGTAACCTCGAATATAATAATTGTGAGTATAAACTTTTTCTACTTTTTCGTCATCTTTCGATTCTTTTACTGTTACTTTAAAAGTGATTGTAAGAGTTTCATAACCATTAGTTACTTGTAATTTGAAAGAATCACTTCCTACATAGTCTATATCAGGTTTATATTTCAATTCACAAGTTGTTACTTCAAATCTAACTGTTCCATTAGATGCTGATTCATAAATACGATATGTTAATTCATCTCCGTTTTTATCAAATTCTGGGAATGGATCTGAATAGTAAGTTTCATTTTCGTAAATAACAATCTTTTTATCGCTTGAACTAACAATATAACTTTCTGTTAATTCTACTCTATCAACTTCTCTTATATAGCCACAAACGCTACATTTATTATTTACAAAAGTATGTCTTCCAAATGTGCCTGGTATTTCTACACCACATACTGTACATTCTTTATAATGTTCAGTTTCAGTCATTGTATATTGCGTTGGAGTCTTATGTCCTGGTCCTGGTACAATTTCTGTTTTTCTAGCTCCACATTTTGTACATTCATAAGATACATTTCTTGGCTCTGTACAGCTTCTTACTTGTTGTGTTTGGTCTGCCATTTTCCAAGCATGTGCTTCCTTTAATACGGCTCCACATTCACATCTTCTATTATGATATGTTAAATCTCCTGGTATTTCAACATATTCTGTATAATTGTGTACATGAGCTACTGTACGTGTATAACCGCAAACATTACATTTATTATTGCTATTAAATTGGTGAGTACCTCTTGTACCAGGTATTTCCTGACCACAAACTGTACAAATTTTATAATGCTCGCTATCTGTCATTTCATAATCACTTGGTGTTCTATGACCTGTAGCTGCAAGATATTCTGTTTTCGTATGCGTAGCATCACGTGAGCAAGTATAGTATATGGTGCCACCATTTGTACAAGTTGCAGCTGTTCTACTGGTTTCACGATAATCATGTCCTAATGCAGCGACACTTTCTGTTTTGGTGGCGCCACAAGCACATTGATAATTGATAATGCCTGGATTGGTACACGTTGCTGCTACAGTGTTAGTTTGTTTCCAACTATGCGGTTCGCTAATGGTTTCACCGCAAGTACATTTTCTTTGGTGTTGGTTATTATCTCCTGGAATTTGTACATATTCGGTATAGCTATGAACGTGCTCGTCTTTTGGTTGACAATCATGCGATTTGATTGCACCATCTGTCGGACAAACGAGATTATCTTGTCCACATTTTGGACATGGATCTGTGTATTGGTGCGTATGCTCATAAATATCTCCCGGTCCATCACTTGGATTCGTAGAACTACCCGGCTGTGTAGCACCACAAGCTGAACATTTACCATTAGACCAACTATGGCTAGATCTACTAGTTAAACCACATCCACCTGCACAATGACTTTGGTGTGTGCCATCTCCATTATCGGTGTACGATAGACTTGCTTGGTGGCTTGATGTGTAACCACATAAAGTACAACGGCGGGAATGTGTACCACTACTATTCGTCCAAGAACTCCATTTATGGGAATCTCTTCCACATATAGTTCTGGTACATCCACATATTATTTCATGCATTTTATCACCCATTGGAGAATACCTAAATCCCCTTTCGCAAAAATTGTGATTTCCTGCTTTGCACTGATCACATTCGTTTTCAACTGCGCTTACTAATGTTAAATAAGAAATAGTTCCTATGCTAACCACTAGTACACTTAATAAAATCATGACATAGAGCAAAGGATTTCTACAGTTTGCCTTGTCTGTTTTTTCTCTTTTCATTTTTCTCTCCTCCTTCGTAAAATAATTATCTTGTTTTTCTTTTAAAATACTTCTTAAAACATTCCCCCTTATATTTATATTAAAATTTAAAATCTACATTGCTACGGAATTAAAGTTTCCATAGTTTTCCTATTTTTAGGTACAAAAAATTACCCTTCAAAAAAATACAATTTTTATTCCGGATAATTTTATATTAAACACCTTTTCGGTGGTACCTATTCAATTCATTCAAATATTTGCTAAAGTAGCGTTACCTACATAACCTTGAAAAATTACTTACTATATATATAATTTTAGCACTTCTTTACATCTTGTCAATACTTTTTTGAAAAATTTTTAGTCTGAAACGCCTCAGTATCAACGGGTTCGAGGTTATGCCGTAGCTCAAATGCTTACGGAAAAAGCGATTTTCCTCTTCTTTAAGAGGAAAATCGCTCTATTAATTCTTTTGCATTTTCTATTCTATTAATTTCATTTCTGAGTTGAGCTGCATTTGGAAAGCCTTTTATATACCATGCGATTTGCTTACGCATTTCGCAAATTGCAGTATATTCGCCTTTATAATCCATTAACATTTTAAAATGTCTAATAATCATTTCTTTTTTTTCTTCTTCTGTAGGTTTTTCAATCTTTTTGCCAGTTTGTAAATAAGAAATTATTTGTTCAAAAATCCATGGGTTACCGTTGGCTCCTCTACCAATCATAATAGCATCACAATTCGTTTCATCAAACATTCGCTTAGCGCTTTCTTCATCTACAATATCACCATTGCCAACTACAGGAATGTTGACAGCTTCTTTTACTTTGCGAATTATTTCTAAATCTGCTTTTCCGCGATATAGCTCCTCTCTAGTTCTACCATGAATTGTTATTGCAGAAATTCCATTTTTCTCTGCTATCTTTGCAATCTCTATAGCATTAATATGTTCATTATCCCATCCTTTTCTAATCTTAATCGTAACAGGTACACTCGCTTTTTCAACTACTTTTTTTGTAATTTCATCCACCAAATCTGGATATAACATTAATTTAGAACCATCCATATTTTTAGTTACTTTTGGAGCTGGACAACCCATATTAATATCAATAATATCAGCAACACTAGATATTTGCTTAGCTATATCAGCCATCATATCAGCATCTGAACCAAAAATCTGTACTGCAACAGGTCTTTCTTTTTCGTCAATTTGCATGAGTTGTTTCGTTTTTTGATCTTCATGAAACATACCTCTTGAGCTAATCATTTCTGTATAAACTAAGCCAGCACCTTTTTCCTTACATAATATGCGAAATGGCGTATCAGTAACACCAGCCATCGGTGCTAAAAAAACATTATTGTGCAGCTTAACATTTCCAATCATGATAGGATGAACTTTCATACTTAACCCTTTCTACTCTAAAAACAAAATCTTCTGTCTTCTAGCTGCTACATTGAGCACTAGTCCCAAAGCAATTAAATTAGTTAACATTGAGCTACCACCATAACTAATAAAAGGTAATGGAATACCTGTAATTGGTAGAAGTCCCATTGTCATGCCGATATTTTCTGTGAAATGAGCAAAAAACATTGTGGCAACACCAATACAAATCAAAGTTCCGAAAAAATCTTTAGAAGTTTTAGCAATTTGTATCATTCTAATAATTAAGCAAACAAATAATACAACAACTAAAACAGATATAATAAATCCCATTTCTTCACTAATTACTGAATAAATAAAGTCTGTTGTTTTCATAGGCAAAATTCCTAATTGCGTTTGATTTCCATTAAACAATCCCATGCCCCATAGTTCACCAGAACCTACAGCTAACTTAGATTGAATAACATTATATCCTTTTCCTCTCGGATCAATTTGTGGATTTAAGAAAACTAAAATTCTGTCTTTAGCGTGCTGAGGTAATACAAAATAATATACCAGCGGTAATGAAATAGCCGCAAAAATTGTAGCACTAATCATATATCTAGCTTTAATGCCAGCTACAAAAATCATAACAATCGCAATAGTTAAAAGTACCATAGCAGTTCCATAATCGGGTTGTTTAATAATAAGCAAAAGCGGAACAGCAATAAACAATAAAATAATCGCCAAACTACTAATTTTATTTAATGTTCCTTTTTTCTTATAATAATCAATAATTTTAGCTAATCCTAAAATCATAACAATTTTAGCAAACTCTGAAGGCTGTATGCTAATTTGTTTAATTGTAAACCAGCTTCTAGCTCCATTTATAGGCTCTGTAAATAATACTAATACTAATAAAATTATGATGATTGCATAGAGTGGTATCCAAAACTTTCCGATAATATCATAATCAATCATCATAACAAATAGCATCAATATAATTCCTACTGCAAACCAAGCTAATTGCTTCGTTACTTCAGAAACATCACCCTCTATGCCACCACTCGCACTATACAAAGCAGTAATACCAATAGCAAATAATAATAAAACAAGTATTAGTAATACAAAATCCATTTTTTTAAATACTTTTTTTAACATGGACTCTCCTTTATTTCTTGGCAGTTGCCGTTACCTTTTTAGTTTGAGTTTTTGTTGTTTTACTACTTCTAGTAGTGCTTTTCTTTGGTGTCACATTCTCTTTCGTTTTTACATCTGTATTTTCTTTTGGCTTCTCTTCATTTTGCTTTGCCTCTTCTGCTTCTTCGCCCTTTAATTCTTTTTCTTCGTTTTCCACATTATCTTCTAAAACTTCCTTCTCTATTTCACCATTATCAACATCATTTGTTGATACCTCAGAATCTTCTTTATTATTCTCATTTTCCTTGTTTTCTATCTCTTTATTTTCTGTTTTATTATCTTCTATTTCTTCTATTTTTTCTGTTTCTTCATCTTCTCTTTTAGTTTCAACTTTTTTAGCTACTGGTTTAATATTTTTAATAGGGATATTAGCATATAATGCAGGTCCCTCTAATCCGCCTTCAAAACCTCTTGTTAACTGTACCTCTAACGCATCTTCATCAATTTCAATATATTTCTTAATTACTTCTATAATTTCTTTTTTCATCATTTCAAAGAAGTCTGGAGAAACACTCGCCCTATCTTGCATTAACACAAGTTGTAATCTTTTTTTAGCTTCGTCCTTAGAATTTTCTTTTTCTTTTTTTTGCAAACCTTTTATAAAATTAATAATTGGCTCAAACATTTCTTTGAATTCCATTTAACCTTGCCCCTTTCTTCTATAGCATAATTATACTTTTTTAGTAAAGTAGCTCTTTAATTTTGTCCAAAAACTTTCTTTTTGGCCAGGTATCGTAACTGGAATATCTTCTCCCAATATTCTTTTAGCCGTTTCCATATAAGCTTTTCCTGACAATGATTTAGAATTTGTAACTGATGGTTCTCCTTTATTAGTTTGAATAATAATATTATCATCATCTGGAATAGCACCAATTAGTTTAATAGATAGTAATTCTACTATATCATCTGCATCCATCATTTCGCCTTTTTTAACCATCTTCGTCCTAATTCTGTTTAAAATCAATTGTGGCTTTTGAATATTGCTAGCTTCCAATAAACCAACTATTCTATCTGCATCTCTTACTGCAGATACTTCTGGTGTTGTAACAACTAAAGCCCTGTCTGCACCAGCAATAGCATTTTTAAAGCCTTGTTCAATTCCAGCTGGACAATCAATTATAACAAAATCAAATTCTATTTTTAATTCATCACATATTTTTTTCATTTGCTCTTCATTAACTGCATTTTTATCTCTTGTTTGTGCAGCAGGAAGTAAGAAAAGCCCTTCATATCTTCTATCTTTTATTAAGGCTGATTTTAGCTTGCAATTCTCCTCTACTACATCTACAATATCGTACACAATTCTATTTTCAAGTCCCATAACAACGTCAAGATTTCTAAGCCCAATATCAGTGTCTACTAGCACTACTTTCTTTCCCATCATTGTTAAAGCGGTACCTAGATTAGCAGCACTTGTTGTCTTACCAACTCCTCCTTTACCTGATGTTATTACTATTACTTCTCCCATAATAATCCTCCATTTCTTGTCGTTTCTGACTCTCTCAAAGTCTTATTTCCGTATATATCAATGATATATTTTCTGCCTAGAAAAGTCAACAAAAAATGCAAATTTAACATGATATTTTTATATACCAAAAAGAGAAAAGATTTTATTTTAATTACTTAATAAAAATCTTTTCTCTTCTTATTTTTCAAAAATTTATTAACTAATTGCACTAGCTGTAATTTCAAATGTCCACTTTCCATCTTCATATTGTACTTCATAAGTATTAAAATTAGCAGCTAAAGCGGATACATATTTTACTAAATGAATTTCAAAATGATCTTCGCCTAAAATTTTAATATCACTCACATAAAGTATCGGTCCATCACTATAAGAAAAAACATTTTCTCTATGGAATAATCCTTGTTCTTCCAATTCTTCTATCGAATTGGTTTTGATAACATCGTTGTATTTCTTCATATAGTCTACGATATCGGCAATATCGGTTTCATCAATAAAAAATACTTGTGTGGTTTCTTTCAATTCTTCATTGGCATATTCCTTGTCCAAAGAAGTTACATCAATGGATAAGAAATCACCTTGATTAAGCCCTGTGTCAAAGCTCATAATATCATCAAAAAGCATTAAGTACATTTGCACATACTTACTAATTTCATGTTCTTCCGGATTTTTTTCTTCTACTGATGGCCTTTCTGGCTTATCTTCTTCAATTTGCAAATTGTTATTTACAACTTCAGATGGTTCAGCATAATATCTAAGAATCCAAACTGCTCCCATTATAATAACTCCTACTAAAACAATACTACACACTATTTTCCAAGTATTTGACATTTATATTTCTCCTTTCCTATTCGTATGATAATTAGACCTATACTCAAAAATATTTGTTCCGTAAGAATTGATATTGATTTTTAGATTTTCATTTTTCTTATTTCATAAACACTAAATATGCACGATATGACATATATACATCAAATTTACTTGATACTTCATATGGTGAATGCATTGATAATACAGGTGTTCCACAATCAATAACGTCCATTCCTTTATTTGCTAATATATATGCAATTGTTCCGCCACCACCTTCATCAACTTTTCCTAATTCACAAAGTTGGAAAGCAACTTTATTGTCATCAAACAATTTTCTAAGTTGTGCTACATATTCGGCATTTGCATCATTTGCACCGCTTTTTCCTCTTCCACCAGTATATTTATTTAATCCTACACCTCTACCAAAATAAGAAGCATTTCTTCTATCGGCAACTGATGCATAAATAGGATCAAATGCACCATCAACATCAGCAGAAAGCATTTGTGAATTTGCAAAAATACGATTCATTACATTTGGAGTTTTTTCCTCACCTTTTAATACCAACAACTCTCCTAAGAATTTCTCAAATGTTTGTGCTTCCATGCCAGTATTGCCAACACTTCCTATTTCTTCTTTATCCACTAATAAACATACAGCGGTTTTTTGTGGATTTTCAACTTCACAAATAGCTCTTAATGAAGTATATGCACAAACACGATCATCTTGGCCATATCCAGCCACCATACTTCTATCAAAGCCTAATGATTTTGCACGAAAGGCTGGCACTAATTCCCACTCAGCACTTAAGAAATCACTTTCAACCATACCATACTTTTCATTTAGTATTTTCATAACATTTAATTTTACTTTCTCACTAACTTTTTCATCATCAAACGGAATATTACCAATTAAAAGATTTAAATCTTCTCCTTCAATTCCTTCTGATAATTTTTTCTCCATTTGTTTTCTAGCCATATGAGGCAACAAATCAGTAATAACAAAAGTTACATCATCATTTTCCTCGCCTATATTTACATCAATTGTTTTGCCATCTTTTAAAACTACTACACCATGAATAGCAATAGGCATTGTAACCCATTGATATTTCTTAATTCCACCATAATATTGTGTTTTAAAGTAAGCAAAACCTGTATCTTCATATAAAGGATTTGGCTTTAAATCTAATCTTGGTGAATCAATATGAGCCCCAACAAGTTTAACTCCATTTTCTAAATCTTCTTCACCAATTACAGCTAGAATAATATTTTTACCACGGTTGATAAAATAAACTTTATCACCAGCTTTTAATTTCTTATACTTTTCTAATGGCTTAAATCCATTAGATTCTGCAATTTGTTTAGCTACCTTTACACATTCTCTTTCTGTTTTCCCATTATTTAAGAAATCAATATATCCATCGCAAAATTGAGTAATTTGCTTCTTCTCCGCTTCTGAAATTGTTTCCCAACCACTTTCATGTTTAGTTAATAATTTTTCTTGCAACTTTTCTCCTACAGTTTTACTTTCTGACATATATTATCCCTCCTATCATATTTTCCTCTTTATTATGTGCAATTTATCTCATTCTCATTGATTTTTTATAAAAATACATTAAAATGCAAATAGATAAGGGAAATCCGCATAAACGGTTAGCCGATTTAACGAATAATCGCCAAAGTACCGGTTAAGTAGCAGTGGCGATTATTTTTTTCGTCTATTGAGAAAACTCTTCAAGACGACAGCCTATCTGTCCCAGTCTATCCTGCGCATGTTTTATTCTTCAACCGTTGATGCTTTTTCAAGCATTAATAAATTCTCCCATCTCTCATCAACTTCTTTTTGAAGTTCTTCAATCATCCATTCATTACCTGGTTTGAATAAATGTTTAAATCTCTTTTGCGGTCTTAAAAATTCTTCTACTGGAAGCTTTTTAGTAGGTTTATAGTTTACTACATACTTTCCATCAATAACTTCATAAAGTGGCCAATAGCAAGTTTCAATTGCTAATTTATTGATATTCATCAATTCATCTGTTTCATATCCCCAACCTCTTGGACAAGGAGCAAGTACATTTAAGAAAGCTGGTCCTTCTGTATAAATAGCCTTTTCTGCCTTTGTAGTAATATCCTTAAAATCTTTATACGCTGCTGTTTGTGCTACATAAGGGATATGGTGATTAGCAATGATTTCTGTTAAATCTTTTCTTCTTTGTTGCTTTCCTGGAACAACTGTACCAGCAGGTGAAGTTGTTGTATCAGCAAATCTTGGAGTTGCAGAAGATCTTTGAATACCTGTATTCATATATGCTCCATTATCATAACATACATAAACCATATCATGTCCTCTTTCCATAGCTCCAGATAGCGATTGCAATC
>CANQLS010000028.1 GCA_947624765.1 uncultured Clostridia bacterium | reverse complement strand
GGGGATGTCCTAAAATAGAGACATCCTCTTTCTTGTATATAAAAATTTTTTGAAAATCTGTAACTTTTTTTCTTGAATTGGTAATATATAAGTGAAATACCTAAGAAGGAGATTTAGCTAAATTGAATTTAATAAAAGAATTTATGGTAAATGACGGACTTGATATGGAAAAAATCATAAATGAATATAGTGCTTATTTACTAAAAGTCGTTAGTAATATTTGTGGTAATTTTTTACCTCAAGAAGATAAAGAAGAAATTATCTTCGATGTTTTTTGTACTTTATGGAATAATCAGAAAAAGTTAGATTTAGAAAAAGATATTAAGCCGTATATGGCGAGTATCGCCCACCACTTAACTAAAAAACGAATGACAAAGATAAGTAAATATCAAGTAGAAACTGAATTAGAAGAAAAAGAAATAGAAGATTTTAGAATAGAGGATTTAAGTAAATTAGTAGATAATCACATGACATACCATAAAATCGAAGAGGTTATGCAAGAATTAACTGAAGAAGATTATAACATCTTTATATTGTTTTATTATTATTCACTAAAGACAAAAATAATCGCTGAAAAATTAGGTATTTCAAATATGAAAGTTAAAACGAGATTACATAGGATAAGAAAAAAGTTAAAAAAGGAATTAGAAGAAAGGGGGTATAGTATATGAGTGATTTAGAAAATAGAATGGTAAGAAAATTTCAAAATAATGTTGCTATATCCCAAATGAAGGAGGAATATAGAATGAAAAGAGCAAATGCAAAAAATATTATGGTAGTATCAATGGTTGGAATATTATGCGTTTTGGGAAGTTTTGTTACTGTAAATGCAGCCACAGATGGAAAATTGGCTGAAAATGTAAAACATATGATTTATAAAGTATATAGCGGAGAAAATTTAGGTGTAACTGTAGAAATATTTAGCAGTGATCCAGATTTAGAAGTAAAAACTTATGATGTTGATGCTAGCAATATCTTAAATGAAAATGGACTAATTGAAGAAGGAACATATCAGTATGATACGAATGAAGATGGAACTATAACATTAAAACTAAAATAAGAAATAAATAGCAACTAAAAGAGCCGTGCTTAGATTATATAAGCATTGGCTCTTTTAGTTATAAGATAGAGTATTGTGGAACATTGTTGTATTTAATTATGTCATATGGCTATAAGGGGTTGATAAGAATGAAGAAGTTTTTACTAATTTTGTTAGGCATTATTTTGGCAGGTTGCACATTTCAAGAAGATGACTATATACAACCAGATGAAAAAGATTTTCCAGAAATGATAGAAGAGCAAGAAGAACCTGTGAAGTTTTCAAAAACCATTGATGGAGAACAAATAGAATTAGAAATTCCTAATGATTGGCATTATGAAGAGCTAGAAGAAGAGGAGAATAACACATGGATATTTTCTTTAAAATTGTATAAAGACTCATCAGAAGACAGCGTGTCATTACACTATTATCGTACTTTTCTGGGTGTTTGTGGAACCGGATTGAAAGCGAAAGATATGACATGCAATGATGGAGCAGTAGCATCAATAGGTTATTATGACAATAGCGATATCTGGACCTTTATCAGTTATTCTTCTAGTCGTAAAGTTGCTTTTTGGAATGAAGGATTGAATGCAGGAGATGCAGAAGAATTTTTAGAGATAGCCAAAACACTTCAAATAACAGAAAGCAACGAAACAGAAGAAATATGTAGTTATCCTACAAATGATTAAATTTTTTAAAAATGATTGAAAATGTTTTTATAATATGATATAATTTATACAAATTCCGAATTGCAATCGGAATTTGTATAAAGGAGGTTGCAATGCCTAAAAATTATATTCATAGAACAATTGAAACCAAGCTAGATGAAATGTATGGAAATTTTCCTGCTATTTTAATTACTGGAGCTAGGCAATCAGGTAAAAGTACAGTATTACAGTATATTGCTAATACAAAAGGAAGACATATTGAAGAAGTAAGCTTGGACGATTTAAATGAGAGAACAATGGCTATAGAAGATCCAGAAACCTTCTTGAGAGTGCATGGTGTTCCTTTAATTATTGATGAATTTCAATATGCTCCTCATTTACTTTCCTATATCAAACTCAAAATAGATGAAGCGAGAAAAAATGAAATGTTTGGAGATGGAAAGGAAGTTGGAACTTTATATTTTTTAACTGGTTCACAGATATTTGAAACGATGGAGAATGTAGTAGAATCATTGGCGGGAAGAGTTGGAATTATTGATTTATATCCACTTTCTACGAGAGAGATATATCAATTAAAAGAAGATATTTTTATACCAGACATCAATATTATTAAGAAAAAGAAGCCTTTAAAATATGAATATCTAGATCATGTTTTTGAAAGAATTTTTAGAGGTAGTTATCCAGAATTATATAAAAATACTAAGATTAATATAGAAACTTTTTTCTCATCATATTTGAGAACATATATTGAAAGAGACGTTAGAAAAATTATTAATATTCAAGATGAACCAAAGTTTATGAAATTTATTTCTAGTTTAGCTGCTAGAACAGGACAAGAGTTTAATGCTTCAGACATAGCTAAAGATGTTGGAATAGATTCTGATACGGTTGCAAAGTGGACGGGCGTATTAAGTAATACCTATATTATTTTCTTATTACAACCGCATATGAATAATAATATTGGAAGAATTATTAAAAGACCGAAAATATATTTTATGGATACAGGACTTGCTGCTTATTTAACAGGATATGTTAGTAGTGAAACATTGCAAAAGAGTGCATATAGTGGTCAAATTTTCGAGACGTATGTAATTTCTGAAATTGTAAAAAGTTATACAAATAACCAAAGAGATCCAAGAAAACATTTATATTATTATAGAGATAATAACGGAAAAGAGATTGATTTATTGGTGATAGAAGGTGATAATATATATCCAGTTGAAATTAAAAAAGGTGCAAATCCAGATAAAGAAGCAATTAAAAATTTTAATATTGTTGAGAAATTTGAAATGAATTCACCGAATGGTTGTATTATTTGTTTAAGTAAAGATATTCATGCAATAGATGAAAAAAATTATATGATACCAATTGAGTATATTTAAAATAAAAAAATTTTAATGGGAGGTAATTTATATGACAAATCAATCAAAAATAATAATAGGTTTATTAAGTGCAATTATTGTGTTATTAGTAGGATTTATTACATTTTTTGTAATAGAGTATAGAAATGATGATATGGAAAATACTTTTCAACCAAATGATAATTTAATTGATAATAATACTAATACAGACAATGAAAATAATGTTCCAAATAATAATGTTGATAATGCAAATAACAATGATAACATGAATAATGTTAGTAACCCAAATAATAATGTCGATAATGTGAATAACAATAATACGAATAATGCTAATAACCAAAACAACAATAATCAAAATGTAAATAATGGGAGTAATTATATATCAAGAGATGATGCATTGAAAATAGCATTAGATGATGCAAAATTAACTCAAAGTGATATTCGTGATTTAGATATAGAATTAGATTATGAATATGGTCAAAATGTGTATGAAATTTCATTTGATTATCAACGATATGAATACGAATATTATATTAATGCTGAGAATGGTACTATTGTAAAGTCGTTTCAAGAACAAGATTAAGGAAAAGTATAATACCAAAAAAGAAAGGAGTACAGAATGGCTACGTTTGATGATTTTATGAAATTAGATATTCGCGTAGGAACCATTATAGAAGCAAAGCTGCTTGAAAAGGCGAAAAAACCAGCTTATCAATTACTGATTGATTTCGGAAAAGAAATTGGCATCAAAAAATCTTCGGCACAAATCACGGAAGTTTATAGGCCAGAAGATTTAAAAGGAAAGCAGATATTAGCTGTTGTCAATTTTCCACCCAAGCAAATTGCAGATTTTCAATCCGAAGTTTTGGTATTGGGAATTTATAGTCAAAAGGGTGTTGTTCTCATCACACCCGATAAAGCGGTAGAAAATGGAGATCGATTAGGATAGATGAATCGGAAAGCAAGTGATTGCCTTTACAATCGCTTGCTTTTTCGATATAATAAAACAAGCAGAAAATAAAGAAATTTTTATTATACAATAAATTTGTTATTAATTTTATAAGGAGGAATTTTTATGTGTACAGCAGCAACTTATTATACAAAAAATCATTATTTCGGAAGAAACTTGGATTTGGAATATTCTTATCAAGAAACGGTTACAATTACACCAAGAAACTATGTTTTTTCTTTTAGAAAAGTAGAAGAGATAAAAAATCATTTTGCTATGATAGGAATGGCTTATGTAGCAGAAGGCTATCCACTTTATTATGATGCAATTAATGAAAAAGGATTAGGAATGGCGGGACTTAATTTTCCAGGAAATGCGGATTATAAAGATGTAGTAGAAGGAAAAAATAATATTGCACCATTTGAATTCATTCCTTATGTATTATCGCAATGTGCTAGTGTTGAAGAAGCCAAAACATTATTGCAAAATATAAATATAGCCAAAATTAATTTTAGTGAACAATTACCAGTTTCACCACTTCATTGGATGATTGCAGATAAAGAAAAATCAATTACTGTAGAAAGTGTGAAGGAGGGATTAAAAGTTTATGATAACCCTGTTGGTATTTTAACGAATAATCCTACATTTGATATACACTTATTTAATTTAAACAATTATATGTATTTATCTAAAGAGCAACCAGAAAATCATTTTTCAAAGGAATTAGATTTAACAACTTATAGTCGAGGTATGGGAGCTATGGGATTACCAGGGGACTTATCATCTGCCTCTAGATTTGTAAAAGCAGCATTTACGAAAATGAATTCTCTTTCAGGAGATTCAGAATCAGAGAGCATTAGTCAATTTTTCCATATTCTTGGTTCAGTATATCAGCAAAGAGGTTTGGTGCATATGGGAGAGGAGAATTATGAAATTACGATTTATAGTTCTTGTTGTAATATGGATCAAGGAATTTATTATTACACAACTTATGAGAATAGCCAGATTACAGGTGTAGATATGCATAAAGAAAATTTAGATAGTGATAGTTTGGTGAGTTATGGGTTGATAATAGGGCAACAGATTAAGATGCAAAACTAGATTTGAAAATAATTGGACAATTTCGTTTACTTTGATTATAAAAGGAGGAGTGCTTTTGAAATCTAATATAATTAGGGTACTAACTTTTATGATGTTTTTTTTGATTATGGCCGTACGGTATAACAACGCTTTTCATTTATCAAAATCAAGGTGCCAAAGAAAAAGTGGAAGAACCAACATATGTAGAATATAAAGCTCCAGATTTTTATGGCATGTATAATGAAAATGATTTATCGATTGAAATTTTAGAAGAATCTTATCGAGATTTTAAAATCGAAGTACCTCATATTGTTGGCTTGAAAGATAAACGAGTAGAAGACAAAATTAATGAAGATATGCGTATGCGATTACAAGATTTAATAGATGACAAAACGGTAGATGGCATTTTTGTAACACCAAGAGCGAATTTTGCAAATATTATATCAATTGCTGTTACGTTGTATGCTGATGAATATGAAACTATGGAAGAGTTAACGCTTAATTATGAGTTAATAAATGGAACACGTTTGAACTTTGAAGATATTTTTATAACTCAAGATAATGTTAAATCAATTGTGAGCAAAGGTTTTTATGAACTTTTATCAAAAAGTATGTATCATGAAGGTTTATTGTCAGATGATGAAAAAAATCAAATTGCTTATCCTGATGAAAATGAATTGTATAAATTAGTACAAGGCTTTATGGCTCAACAGGATAAATCATTTATCATAACACCAGAACGATTAGAAATTAATTATGGAAAATATACTGCACCAATCTCTCTTTTGTCAATAAAAGATGATGTTGCAATATATAATCGATTTCAAACAGATGAAAGTTTATATGCACGTGATGATATAGGTTTTAAAAATATTTTTAATTTTGTTGATGCTAGGTTATATCACGAGTTTGAAATTTTAAAGTTTGGCTATTTGGAGAATAATTTTTGGTATGAAATTGCTATGCGACCAAGTTATGCACAAGGAATTACAGATCCACTACCGCAAGAAGTAGAAGAAAGGTATAAAAGTTTTGTTAAAGAATATCAGAAAAAATATGAGGAAGAAATAGAAGCTTATCGTAAAGTTGCAAAAGATAATCCTGATAAATTTTATATATATTTAGCTAAACCTTTTGTGAGTGTTTTTTCTATTGACGAATATACAGGTAGTGAATGGAAATATTATTACACTAATTTAGTAACTGCGAATGAAGATACTATATTTTTAGAAATGTCATATAGTGCTTATGAAGATACGTATCGTGATGAAATTGTAGAGGCATATAGAAATCAATATTATTATTTGAATGATGGTGCAATGATAGATTCTACATTGGTGCAAGAAAATGGAATTCCGTATCAAGATGAAAGAGTAACTGAGAAAACAAATTATGGCACAAAATTATATAATGACGTAACTGGAAAAGAAGTTACAAAACTAGAAGATATATTTTATGAAAACAGTAATTATATTAATGCTATAAATGAATTGGTTGAAGAAAAGTTAAAAATAAGAGGATATCTAGAAAAAGAAATTATAGACTTTTTTAGTGATGTGGCATATGACTTAGAAGGGACAAATATTCGAGTTACTTCTTCTTATCACGGAAACGTAACGATTATGGTAAATTTATCAGAAATGAGAAATTTTACAGATATGAAAATATTAGAAAAATGAATTCGTAACCTTACATTTTTGTAAGGTTACTTTTTTGCATTTGTGTTATACTGTTTCTAGGAGGGAGAAGTAATGCAACGAATTTTAATTGTTGAAGATGATGAAAATTTGCGAGAAGAAGTAAAGATTTTTTTGAATAATAATGGTTATGAAGCAAAATGTTTAGAATGTTTTAATAATACAGTACAAGATATTTTGGAGAAGAAGCCTGATTTAGTCTTATTAGATATTAACTTACCTAGAACAGATGGAGAGTATATTTGCAAAGAAATTAGAAAACAATCGAATATGCCAATTATGATGATTACTAGTAGGAATAATGATATTGATGAAATTTTGAGTTTAAATTATGGGGCGGATCAATATGTTACCAAACCATTTCATATTCAAACATTATTAGCTAAAATTAGTTCATTACTTAGGAGAAGCAATGCAATTGGCATGAACGAAAAAATGGATTGTAGAGAATTTATATTAAATCTTGGGAAAAATACAATTGAAAAAGATAAAAAAGAAATTGAATTAACGAAAAACGAATTTAAAATATTAAAATATTTAGCAGAACGTCGTGAACAAATTGTTTCACGAGATGATATAATGGACTACTTATGGGATAGCGAAAGTTTTATTGATGATAATACTTTAACAGTGAATATAACACGACTTAGAAATAAATTGGAAGAACTTGGCTTAAAAGAGAGGCTAGAAACCAAAAGGGGGCAAGGTTATTTATTGAAATAAATAACTTAAATTATTTTTTGCCGAGCTTATATATTTAGGAAGGAATGGAACTAAGATGAATCTAAAAAACTTTTTGAAGGATAAATTATTGCAAATCATATTATTATCTTTCGCTATTATAACGATTGAAATATTTTTATTATTGTATCCATTTGGAAGTTTTATAAAAATTTATATTCCAGTTGCAATATTTGTTTTTTATACAATTTCTCTAATGATAGAGTATGTAATAAAAAATAGATTTTATAAAGAAACAAAAAATATTTTATTAGAGTTAGATGATAAATATTTAATTACTGAAATTATGAAAGATGCTAATTTTGAAGAAGGACGAATACTTAAAGAAATATTATGGCAAATTGATAAATCAATGATTGATAATGTTAATCAATATAAACATGCACAAGAAGAATATAAAGAATATATTGAGATGTGGATTCATGAAATTAAAATACCTATTGCTACTAGTAAAATGATGATTGAAAATCATAAAAATGAAATTGCAAAAAATATGGATGGAGAATTGCAAAAAATAGAAAACTATATTGAACAAGCATTGTTTTATGCAAGAAGTAATTCCGTTGAAAAAGATTATTATATTAAGAAAAATTGTTTGGAAGAAATTGTGAATGATGTTATTCGTAGGAATAAAACTTTTTTAATTGGAGAAAAAATAGTAATTGAAACAGAAAACTTAGACATAGATGTTTATACTGATAGCAAGTGGACTAACTTTATTTTAAATCAGATAATTCAAAATAGTATTAAATATCGCACAAAAACAGATTGCCCAAAGATAGTTATATCGGCTAAAAAAGGAAAAGAAAATGTAGTATTAAAAGTGGCTGATAATGGTATTGGTATTCCTGAAAATGAAGTTGGGAGAGTGTTTGAAAAAGGATTTACAGGAACAAATGGAAGATTATTGAATAAAAAATCAACGGGCATAGGATTATATTTGTGCAAAAAACTTTGCGAAAAATTAGGTATTGGTATAGAGATTTATTCTGCATTGAAAGAAGGAACCGAAGTAAAACTGATATTTCCAAATAATAGCTATTTACAAAACCTTACTGAAATGTAAGGTTTTTGTAAGTTAAATCGATGGCAAGAAGAAAAAATATGTTTTATCATAAGAGAGAAAATAATAATGAGAGGAGTTTCTTATGGAAAAGATTTTAGAAATTAAAAATATAGAAAAGTATTATGGCAATAAAACTAATTTAACGAAAGCAATCGATAATATCAGTTTTCAAGTGCAAAAAGGAGAATTTGTTGGTATTATGGGTGCCAGTGGCTCTGGTAAAACAACTTTATTGAATTGTATTTCTACAATTGATAAGGTAACATCTGGTTATATTTTAGTTGACGGAGAGGAGATTACTAAATTAAAAGGAAATGCGTTAAATAGATTTAGAAGAGAAAAATTAGGATTTATTTTTCAGGATTTTAATTTGTTAGATACTTTAACTTGTTTTGAAAATATTGCATTAGCTCTAACTATTCAAAAAGTGCATAGTCAAGAAATTGAAAAACGAGTAGAAGAAATTGCAGAAAAATTAGAAATAAAAGACATTTTAAAAAAATATCCTTATGAAGTATCTGGAGGGCAAAAGCAAAGAGTAGCTGCCGCAAGGGCAATTGTTACTAATCCGAAGTTAGTATTAGCAGATGAACCAACAGGGGCTTTAGACTCTAAATCGGCTAGACAGTTATTAGAGAGTTTTGAGTTCTTAAATCAAAATTTGAAAGCAACAATTTTAATGGTTACTCATGATGCTTTTACTGCTTCTTATGCAAATAGAATTTTATTTATTAAAGATGGAAAAATTTTTAATGAATTAATTAAAGGAAAAGATACTAGAAAAGACTTTTTTGAAAAAATCATCGAGGTGCAAACACTTCTAGGAGGTGATTTGAGCGATGTTATTTAAGTTAGCTTTTAAAAATATGGCGAAGAGTATCAAAGATTATAGTATTTATTTCTTAACTCTTGTGTTAGGTGTTGCAATTTTCTATATGTTTAATTCGTTAGATAGTCAGCAAGCAATGTTAGAAGTATCTAAGTCTACTAGAGAAATAATAGAACTTATGATACGAATTTTAAGTATTGTTTCAGTATTTGTAGCTGTGGTATTAGGATTATTGATTGTGTATGCTAATAATTTTTTAATTAATCGCAGAAAAAAAGAATTTGGTATTTATATGACATTGGGAATGGGAAGACGTCAAATATCAAAAATTATTTTAATAGAAACTATTTTTATTGGCATTATTTCACTTTTGGTAGGACTCATTTTAGGAATATTTGCTTCTCAACTTATGTCTGTATTTGTTGCCAAAATGTTTGAAGCCGATATGACAAGTTTTGAATTTGTTTTTTCTAAAGCTGCTTGTATCGAAACTTGTATTTATTTTGCAGTAATGTATTTGGCGGTAATTCTTTTCAATGCTTTTACAGTTTCACGTTATCGATTAATTCGTTTAATCAATGCTAACAAACATAATGAAAAAATAAAAATGAGAAATCCGTTTTGGGCAGTTATTGTATTTTTATTTGGTAGTATTATTTTAGGTTATGCATATTATATTGTAACAAAGCAGACAGAAACATTAAGAGATCTTCCAGATGTACTACGACCAATTTTAATGGGTATCATTGGCACTTTAGCTGTTTTTTGGTCTTTATCTGGATTTTTCCTTTTAGTGATACAGAAAATGAAAAACATATATCTCAAAGGAACTAATTTGTTTGTATTAAGGCAAATCAATCATAAAATTAATACTACTGTAATTAGTATGAGTGTAATTTGTATTATGCTATTTATGACAATAACAATTTTATCATCTAGTTTAGCAATGCACAATTCTATGCAACAAAATCTTTTAAGTTTATCACCTGTAGATATAAATATTATTAAAAGAGCATATTTAAAAGAAACTGGTGATATTATTTATGATAAAGAGGTTCTGGAAGATTCTAAACTTCCTATAATGGAAACACTAAAAAATCATGGATTTGAGGAAAATACTTTAAAAGATGTAGTAGAAATACCTATTTATGAAATAGAAGGATTAAATTTTGGAAAATTTTTAGGAAATCAACAAGAACATTTTGAAGAAAGATATACTTTTTTAGCGTATGGAGAACATGAAGAAGTTATTAAAATATCAGATTATAATAGAGTAGCAAGACTTTATGGAAAAGAAGAATATAATTTGAAAGAAAACGAATATATTGTACTTTGTAATTATCAAAACATAGCATATATTAGAAATCAAGTATTGAGTAGTGGAAACACGTTGACAATTGCAGAAAAAGAATATGTACCTAAATATTCAGAATGTAAAGATGGATTTTTAGAGATATCAAATAGTCGTATGAATACAGGAATTATAATTGTTCCAGACAGTTGTAATTTGCAACAAGAAATGATTTCTGAATTTTTCTTAGCTGCAAATTACAATACAGATAACGACAAAGAAAAAATAGAAGAAATGCTAGACGGTGCAGGAGATGACATCATTAAACAATTACGCGAGCAAGGAATTAATATTCGTACGTCTACCAAAATTTCTCTTGCTGATTCTAGTGTAGGCATATCATCTATTGTAATATTTATTGCAATTTATTTGGGTATTATTTTTTTAATTGCAAGTAGTGTAATTTTAGCGTTGAAACAATTAACAGATAGTAGCGATAACAAACAGAGATATATCATATTGCGAAAAATAGGTTGTGATGAAAAAATGATTAATCGAACATTATTTAAGCAGATTGGTATTTTCTTTGGATTGCCATTACTTTTTGCTATAATTCATTCTATTTTTGGAATTCAATTTGCACTTATTGTTTTAGAAGGCCTTACTAATACCGAAGAATTATTACCTTCAATAATTGTAACTATTATTTTAATGGGATTTATCTATGGCTCCTATTTCTTGGCAACTTATTTAGGCAGTAAGAATATTATCAAGAAGGAGGAATGAAAAAATGTTTAGAATTTTGCGATGGATTATTTTTGGCGTGTTAGTAATTCTTGTTGTTGTGGGAATAAAAACAGATGCATTTACAAAAGATTCTATTTTGGAAGTATATGAAACAATCATGCAATGGGGCGGAAACGCTGTTTTAACAAGCAAAGGGAAATTGCAAGGCGAAAGAAAATATGGAGCAGATTATTATGTGGGTACTTATCAAGCAAGCTATGATGGATATACTGGTGAAGAAATATTATTTGGAGGCACTTTATTAAATAGAAAAGAATCAAATCAAATTCATATGAAAATTCAATTAGAAAAAGAAAGCGGAACAATACAAGTAATACAACAATTGGGCGATAGGGAAATAATAATATTAGAAGACACCGGCGAATATGATGATAATATCTACATAGAGGGTATGAGTTATTATTTAAAATTAAAGTTAAATGACTTTATAGGAAATATTAATGTGGTAAGTGAATAAGAAGAAATAGGGCTGTAAGAATATACCAAAAAAATTTTGACTATTTTAGTTGACATAAATTCGAAAGATGCTACAATAAAAAGTAGGAAAACGATTTTCTGGACAAGAAAGCAGAAAAAAGGGAAAAAATTTTGCGAAAAAAAGAGAGGGAGGACGGTGCGTGCAAAAGATTATTTCCGTAAGAAAGAAGTCACAAAAAGG
>CANQLS010000027.1 GCA_947624765.1 uncultured Clostridia bacterium | reverse complement strand
ATAAAACCTCCTTTTACTATTTGCTTGTATTATATTGCTAAACTTATTATTTTGGAATTACAAAATAGTTACAAGTTTATCAACTAAAAGTTTATGCAAATAAATTGTATTCATTTGCACAAAAAATAGCTTATGTTTTTACATACCTATTTTCAACACTTATATATTAAGTATTCATTTTGCAAATAATTTAAACATATAATTTGTTATATTATTTCTTTTAAAATATTGTGCATTATTCAAGTATTAAAATCCAATCAAATAAAACTCTGTAAATTTCCATTCAAAATCAACATATTCTATTTTAAAATGATGCTCTTCTATTTTATCGACTTCAAATCCATCATTAAGAACTTCTGCAGAAACAGTTATATCAATTGTTTTGTTATCAATATATTCAATATTAGTTATTCTTTCTTCTCCAGCGTAAATGCTCTTTGGACAAGCATATTCATTAAAATATAAATTTCCGTTATCTTCAATTAATAATTCATCTTCTAATACCTTATTTGTTAATCTATCAATAATTTCATCAGAAAATAATTTACTCATATATTTTTTTAAACCAATTATTGTAGAAAATCTATCATCTACTATTTGAAATTCTCTTTCGTTTTCTGGTCTAGTCTTATTAGATATATAATGTCCATTTGGTATTCCAGATTCAAACCAAAAAGCAATATCAACTGCTTCCTCATATTTTTCAATCACTTTTTCTTTTGATAATGGTATTCTTTTTAGTATTATAAAAGTTATTGCTCCTATAATTAAAAACACAATTATAGAAATTAATAAAATTTTCTTTTTCATATACTTTTATTCCCTTCTTAGCTTATATGACTATTAATATTCTTTTACACCATATATTATTGAAACAGGTGTATATGCTTTACAGTAATCTGAATACTTCAAGTAAAAAATATATTCACGATTTTTTTCAAGAGTAAAGCCATTTATTGAATTAAACTTAACAAAAGTTTGGTCGATATTTTCTATCTCTTTTAATCTATTAATTTGTTCATCATTTAATATTTTTTCATATTCCGAATATGGTATTATTCCGCCATATAAGGCAACTTCCATAAAATCATTTTCTTTAAAATTATCATTTGATTTTAAAATTTCATTTATGTTTATAGTTGCATATGTATAAGGATCATTATATTCATTTTCTTGTTTAACAAATTCAATTTTATTAAATTGTTCAAGACTTCCAACTACAACTAAATCAGAATTTTCTTCTAATAAATTTTCATCCGAAAAATCGGTACTAATGTTATTTTGCATATTTAAAATATTGTATAGTGCAACAAGATTATTGCATCCAACTGCTTCAAAAGTTGAAAACTTCCATATACCATTAACAAATTCAACTTTGAAATCATAAAGTTCTGCATCGACAACATTTTTAAAATTATCACATACATCAACTTGAACTGTAATTGTAACAGTGCCTTTTCCGTTGTATACAGTTTTGACGACTCTATAATCACCATACAGCTTAGAACCATTTGCGTAAAATATAGCTAATGTATTACTGGCAAAAGACGCTTCTTTCCATATATTTATTGGCTTATTAGGAATAGTAACTGGATACAACTTATTATCTTCAAACAAGTATAACATTCTATAAACATTTGGATAATATATATAATATAATTTTTTGTCTCCTATCTTCTTAAGTAAAGCGTCTTTTAATTCTCCAACAAAATGTGTATCAATATAATAATTTAATGAATCAGATTCATGTAGTCCATACTTTTCTCCAACTTCATCTACAGTATAGTAATTATTATAATCAATTATATAATTATCTGAAATTAATGAGAATATTTCTTTAGCAGAATAATAGCAAACATCTTCTCTATCAATAAATTTTTCAATTTCTTCATTTGAAGGTATAAATAAAGAATAATTTTTTAGATAAAATTTAGAAAATTTCCAATCTCCATCAGTAAAAGTCATATAAAAAGTATCTTGCAATCCACTTTTTCCATTTTTTAAAACTACTGAAACTGCAATATTTATTTTATCATTTTCTCTCCAAATATTATCAATGCTAGTGTAACTATAATCCTCTAAAGATTTGCTTGAATGTTCCTTTGCATATAATTTGCCTTCCTTTTCTTTGATTAAGTTTTCATCTATAGCACCATTCAAAAGTTCATTTGCAATTTCATCAACAAATAAAGATTTTAAATAATTTCTTAATTCTTTCAAATTAGAAAATCTATCATCTACTATTGGCAAATATCCATCTTCGCTTATGATTAAATAGTTATAATCTAGTTTTTCTTTAGGTACTCCATTTGCAAACCATTCATATATCTCTGATGCATCTTCAAATTTTCTTCTTACTTCTTCATCTGTGTAAAAGTTTTTCTTTACTTCTTCATCAGTCCAAGTGCCAGTTTTAGGACTTTGAAATCTATCAGTCAAGCAAATACTAGTTAGTAGTACACCAGCTATTACTGCAATTATAGATAATGTAACTCCGCCTTCCTTATAAGACAAAATATTCTTGATACGTTTTTTTATACTAACTTCATTAAATCCAATTGAATAGGCCGATATAACCTTTTTTCTATTACTTGAAAAATATAATAATGCATTCATGTAATTATCTCTCTGCGAAATTCCAAGTCTTTTTATAACTTCTTCGTCACAAATTTTTTCTATATCTTCCGCAAATAATTTAAATAAAATCCAATTAAAAGGATTAATCCAATGTACAGCTAAAATGGTATATGCTAATATTTTTATAATATAATCTTTTCTTTCAATATGCACTTTTTCATGCTCCAATATTATTTTTTTATCATCATTATTTAAATTATTAGTCAAGTAAATTTTAGGCTTTAAAAAGCCAACTATACAAGAAGAAGGTATCATATCTGTTTCATAATAGTCACCATTTTTTACAGCATATTTTAATCTGTTTTTTAAACTTGCATATGCACCAATTAAATATAAAATCAATGTTATACTTCCTAATAGCCAAATAACCATAATAATATTTATAATAGTATCATTACTATTGGTCAAATTATTAGAAAGCATATTAGTTGTAATTTTTTGCAAATTATTTTCGTCATTTACAACATCTTGTGAATTACTTGCATTTCCATTATTTATAGCACCTTGTAAATTGCTTGTACTATTATTGTCAATATAATTTTGTATATTGCCTAAATAATCTGTATTTATGGTACTAACTTGAGTTTCATTTATTGTATTATTATTTAAAATTTCATTTTGTGATTTAGAATAAAATTCAACATTTTCTCTAGAATAATTATCATCAGTATTTATAGTTATACTAGTTGCATCAAACTCAGGCAGATAATTAAATATACTTAAATTGCTCTTTAATGAAACTGGTAAAACTAATCTTAAAGCAATAATAGCCCATAAGCAAAAAAGAATTTTCTTTGATGCACCAAGCTTTTCAAGAACAAACTTAATGAGTAAAACTATAACAGCAATAATTATAGTTATTAAATTCATTTTTAATAAAGTATAAAACAAATTAATAAACATTTAAAATTCCTCCATTATGCTATATTTAATTTATTATAAAATTTTAAACCTATAACTTATTTTTGAATTATATAGCAATTAGACCTTTAAAAATTGTAAATTTTAATATCTAATTAGTTTTTCAAATATTTTTTATAAAAAAAATATGTTTTATCTAATAGTTTTTATCTATTTGTTTTTGCTTTGTTAATTAGCTTTTGTATTTTTTTGATTTCTTCATCATCAATTGAGTTTTTACTTGTAAAAGCTGCAATAAAAGAATACAATGACCCAGCAAAGTTTTTATCTAAAAAGGCTTTGCTTTCTTCAATTTGCACAGTCTCTTTGCTAATCTTACTTGTTACAATCTTTTTATCATTTTGTGCATAACCTTTTTCTATAAGCTTTTTTAACATTGTATAAGTAGTCGTTCTTTTCCAGCCTAATTTTTCGAAGCATATTTCAGATAATTCTCTTGATGAAATAGGCTCATTTTCCCAAATTATTTGCATAACTCTATATTCAGCATCAAAAAGTTTTACCAACTTCATAATATCTCTCCTTTTGTCTATCTTAATAGACAATTTTATTCTACTGCAGTAGACAAAATTTGTCAATAAAAAAATAAAAATCTAAACATCAGTCAATTCTGGAAATTTCAAATTGATATTGATATACAGCTCCCCTTTTTCTAACATTAACCATAAATATTTACCTCCTAAAAATTAGTTTGTAAATAGGAAAAAATAAGAGTTAACATATAGAATGCTAACTCTTTAAAATTTGTCAACGGTAATGAAACATGCTATTTTTCAATAGTTTCATGGTATTTATCAACGTATCTTTAAAAAATCCGTTGACAAACCGTTGACAAATAGGTATTTTACTATTTATGTTAATTTTAGAAAATCGCTGTAACCCTTGCTATTGCTGGTTTGCACCACAGCACTTCTTATATTTCTTCCCACTTCCACAAGGACATGGATCATTTCTACCTACTTTTGCTTCTTTATTTACTTTTGGTTGTGGTTTTTCGGCTGTTGCATTTTTAGCACCTTGCAAATTAGCTACCATATTTTTTACTAAGTTTACTCTTTCTATTTTTTCAGCAGGTACTAAATGGAATAAAGTTCTAACAACACCTTCTTCAATATTTGCAGTCATTTCATTGAACATATCATAACCTTCATATTTGAATTCTGTTACTGGATCTCTTTGTCCATATGCTCTTAAATTAACGCCCTGCTTTAATTGTTCCATAGCATCAATGTGGTCCATCCATTTTTCATCTACTGTTCTCAATACAACTACTCTTTCTAGTTCTCTTATTCTATCTTGACCAAATTCTTCTTCTTTGTCTTTATATACTTCGTTGCCTAACTGATATAATTCTTCTCTTACTTTTTCAACATCGCTATCTCCAACTTTATACTCTCTGCCTAATATCATTTGAATGTGTTTTTCAAATGCATCAACATCTATATTTTCTTTTTCACCCATTAAATAAGTAGCGATAGTATTATCAATTGTATCCTTTAACATTTTTTCAACATTTTCTTTTAAGTCCATTCCATCTAGCACTTGTCTTCTCTGCTTATATATAATTTCTCTCTGTTGATTCATAACATCATCAAATTGTAATACATGTTTACGAATACCAAAGTTTCTCGATTCTACATTTTTTTGTGCTCTCTCAATTGTTCCAGTAAGCATTTTCATATCTATTGGCATATCTTCTGGCATTTGCAAAGTGTCGGCTAACATTTGAATTTTTTCTGAACCAAATAATTTCATTAAATCGTCTTCAAATGAAATATAAAATCTTGATTCACCAACATCTCCTTGACGTCCACTACGACCTCTAAGCTGATTATCAATTCGTCTAGATTCATGTCTTTCTGTACCAATAATCTTTAAACCACCTGCAGCAATAACTTTTTCTCTGTCTTCTTTTACTTTTTCATCTAATTTTTGATAAATCTCTTTGTAATGTTCTCTTACTTGTAAAACATTTTCATCTGTTGTGTCATTTAAGCTAACGGCATCCATTATTAAATTTTCACTGACGCCTTCTTTACGAAGCTCTTGCTTAGCTAATGCTTCTGTGTTACCACCTAGCATAATATCGGTTCCTCTACCTGCCATGTTTGTAGCAATTGTAACTGCTCCATATTTACCAGCTTGTGCAACGATTTCAGCTTCTTTAGCATGATATTTTGCGTTTAAAACTTCATGCGGAATGCCTTCTTTTTTCAATAAATCACTTAAATGTTCTGATTTCTCTACTGTAATTGTACCAACTAATACTGGTTGACCTTTTGCGTGACTTTCTTTGATTTCTTCTACAACTGCTCTTAGTTTTCCACGTTCCGTTTTATATACAACATCATTATGGTCTATTCTAATCATTGGCATATTTGTAGGAATAGCTACTACATCTAAGCCATAAATTTCTCTAAATTCCGCTTCTTCCGTCATAGCAGTACCAGTCATACCAGCTAATTTATGGAATAATCTAAAATAGTTTTGGAATGTAATTGTTGCTAATGTTTTGCTTTCATTTGCTATCTTTACGTTTTCTTTAGCTTCAATAGCTTGGTGAAGTCCTTCACTATATCTTCTTCCATACATAATTCTTCCAGTATGTTCGTCAACAATTAATACTTCTCCATCTTTTACAATATAATCTTTATCACGATGCATTGTTCCATTTGCTTTTAATGCTTGATTAATATGATGTAATAATGTCATATTTTCGATATTTGATAAATTCTCTACTCCAAAATTTCTTTCTGCTTTCTTTGTTCCTGTTTCTGTTAATGTTGCTGTATGAGCTTTTAAGTCTACAATATAGTCATATTTATTATCATCTTCGTTTTCTTCTTGCTTGTCGTCTGATTTAGTAATTACTTTTGCTTTTAAACTTTTAACAAATTTGTCAGCCAATTTATACAAATCATTTGCTTTATCAGCTTGACCTGAAATTATAAGTGGTGTACGAGCTTCATCAATTAGTATACTATCTATTTCATCTACGATAGCGTAATTTAGTTCTCGTTGTACCATTTGATTTTTATAAATTACCATGTTATCTCTTAAGTAATCAAAACCAAATTCGTTGTTAGTACCATAAGTAATATCAGCATTATATGCATTTCTTCTTTCATCATTATTTAAGTCGTGTACAATTATTCCAACTGATAAGCCTAAGAAATTATATAATTTGCCCATTTCTTCTCCTTGAGATTTTGCTAAGTAATCATTAACTGTAACTAGATGAGCTCCTTTTCCTTCTAAGGCATTTAAATAAAGTGGCAATGCAGCAGTTAAAGTTTTACCTTCACCAGTTTTCATTTCGGCTATTCTACCTTGATGTAAAATGATAGCACCTAATAATTGTACATCAAAAGGTCTTTTTCCAAATACTCTTTTGGAACCTTCACGTACTACTGCATAAGCTTCTACTAATATATCATTTAAAGTCTCACCTTTTTGTAATCTATCTTTAAACTCAGCTGTCTTTGCTTTTAATTCAGCATCTGACAATTGTTCCATTTTACTTTCTAAAGCATTAATATCATTTACATAGTGTTGTATTTTTCTAATTTCTTTTTCACTATAATCTCCAAATATTTTACTAAACAATCCCATGTTTCTCTCCTATCCCTTTGCCTATTAATTTTTTAACCATTTTTTATATTCTTCTAATATTTTCTCTTTAGCATCATTTGGTGTTATATGAGTTGTATCTAGTACAAAATCATAATTTTTCATATCTTCTTTATGAATTCCATATAAATTAAAATAACGATTATTCTCTAGTTCATATCTTTTTTTCAAGTCTTCTTTATATTCTTCAACGGTAGCAAAGTTCTCTGTATTTTTTCGGTTTGAATCAGAAAATGCTCTCTTGGCTGATTCTTCTAGTTCTACTTTTAAATATATTTTAAAAGATTCTGGCACAGAATACCAACCTAACCTAGCATCAATAATAAAATCTTCGTGTTCTTTTGCATAGTTAGTAGCATTTGCTTCAATTTGTTTATCGATTTCTGGATGTTTTTCCACATATTTATTAAATTCCGTTACACTCATGTTATGCTCTGCTGCTAACTTTCTAAAATATTCTCCATTTTTATAAATACTATAACCGAGTTCTTCTGCCAGCATATGTGTAATCGTTGTTTTTCCACTTGCTAAATCTCCAGCTATTGAAATAATATGTTTTTTCATTTTTACCAACCTCACTTTTTTAACATTAGTGAATAATGAAGAATAAAGATTTATCAAAGTTTATTGCTTTAAAAATAATTTCTCAATCTTCTGTTACTATTCTTCACTAAAAATAAGAGAGGTATTACCTGCCTCTCATTTCTTTTCTAATACAATCTTTCCTTCGTCAATTTCAATGGCTGCAGTTGTTACATCTGATTCTGTTTTTACGTTTGTTAATTTTGGGCTGCCTTGTGAAATTTGTCTTGCTCTTTTTGCAGTACCAATAACTAATGAATATTTACTTGGTACTTTATCTAATAATTTAAGTAATGTTGGCTTGATAATCATTTATATTTCCCCCTTTACATCAATATTTTCAATTGTATCTTCATCATCAGTATCTTTATCTAAACGATTAGCTACTGTTTCTGGTTGAACGGCAGATAATATAACATGTTCGCTATCCATAATAATAACTGCTCTTGTTCGTCTTCCATAAGTTGCATCAACTAATTTTCCAGAGTCTCTGGCATCTTGTATAATTCTCTTTATTGGGGCTGATTCTGGGCTTACTATTGCAATTAATCTATGAGCAGATACAATATTACCAAAACCAATATTAATAAACTTCATACAACCCTCTCCTTTATTCAATATTTTGAATTTGTTCTCTTATATTTTCAATTTCATTTTTCATATTAACAACGATATTAGTAATATCTAAACTATTAGCTTTAGAACCAATAGTATTTACTTCTCTATTCATTTCTTGAACTAAAAAATCAAGTTTTTTTCCAACTGGTTCTTCACTATTTAACATTTGTTTTAAAGAATCTAAATGGCTTTTTAATCTTGTAACTTCTTCGCAAATACTAGATTTATCTGCAAACATAACAATTTCAATTCCTAATCTATTTTCGTCCACAAAATCATTTGCATTTAATTCTCTTACTCTATTTTCTAATTTTTGTTTGTAAATATCTAATAAGCCTGCTGATTTTTCTTCAACTTTTATAACATTTTTTTCTAATATTTCAACTCTTTTTTCTATGTCTTCCTTTAAATTAGCTCCTTCAATTTTTCTTGCTTCACTAATACATTTCAAGGCAATATCAGTAGTTGCTTTTAATTCTTCCCAATATAAATCTTCATCACTTTCGTCTTCTGTAATAATAACATCTGGTAATCTTATTAGAGAAGTTACCGTAATATCATCTGTAATGTTATAAGTAGAAACTAAATCTTTCATTTCTGATAAATATTTTTCAACTAATTTTTTATCTAATTTTACATTTCTACCTTTATCACTTAAATTATTTAATGTAACAAAAACATCTGTTTTTCCACGTGCAATAGTCGTAGAAATATATTTTCTTAATTTATCTTCTAAAAAGTTTAAATATCTCGGCATTTTAATAGTAATATCATTATAACGATGATTTACAGTTTTAATTTCAACCGTATACTCTCTTCCATCTATTTCTTTATTGCCTCTACCATATCCTGTCATACTTTTAATCATAATTTTACCTCTTCTTCTTCTTGGCTTGAATAATAACAATAATTGCTTTTACAATATAATAAAATAAAAATGCATACGGAAATATCTTATTCAATTGATTCCATGGAGCAGGAAAATCAATATAAGTATGTGGTAATAAAACTGATACAAAAGCTAATACTAAAAATTCTATACCATAAATTGCTCTCCAACCATTTTCCTTACGATACGCATAAATTAAAATGCAAATTCCAATAACTAAAGATATGCCTCCGACCACATTCAATATCGTAGGCATTTTAGAAACATAACTAAAACTCCAAAAACCATCTTTTACAACTGCTAAAAAAATCTCCACAAAAATTAGCATTAAACCAATTCCACATAACTTATCAATTAATTTGTTCTTTTCCGTATAATTCATAACTTTCTCTTACCTTTCAAACTCATTTTCGTACATTAGCATTGCAAGAGTAGCCATACCGGCAGTTTCTGTTCTTAAAATTCTTGCACCTAATGTTACTTTTTCTATATTGGGCAAATTTAATAATGCTAAATCATTTTCTGAAAATCCGCCCTCTGGCCCTATTACAATAGCTACTTTTGTTAAATTTTGCTGTTTTTGTAGCAATTGTTTCAAATTTTGTTTGTTTTCTTTTTCATAAGGCAATATTACTATATCATATTTTGAAAATTTTTCAATGATATTTTTCAAATTCTCTACATTTAAAACTTTAGGAACCTTTTGTCTTCCCGATTGTTTAGAGGCTTCATATGCAATTTTATTCCAACGTTCTACCTTTTTAGATGCACTTTTTTCATCTAATTTTACTATGCTTCTTTCCATTTCAACAGGAATAATTTCAGATACTCCCAATTCTGTTGACTTTTGTACAATAAAGTCCATTTTGTCTGCTTTTGGAAGCCCTTGATATAAATCTACTTTAAGCCTAGGTTCCGTATTACATTCTTTTTGAAATAGCATTTGTAATAATACTCTTTCATCCTCTAGCTTTATAATTTCTGCTTCATATTTGTTTCCTGATTCATCACATATATCTAGTTTATCACCAATTTTATGGCGAAGTGCACCTTTAATATGTTTTGCATCTTCGCCTAATATTATTATGTCTTGCTCATTTTTTTGTTCATTTTTAATGTAGAAAGTAGGCATATTTATCTCGCTTTCTAAAAGAACTTTCTTCTTTTTCCTGTTTCAAATTTTTCTCCACTTAATTCTGCGAATTTTTTCAATAAGTCTCTTTGTTCATTATTTAACTTTTTCGGTACATCTACCACAACTGTAAAATATAAATCGCCAACGCCTCTGCCATTAATATTTTTTATTCCTTTTCCTTTCAATGTAAAAATAGAACCAGTTTGTGTTCCTTCTGCCAAGTCGTATGATTCTGTTCCTTGCAATGTTGGTACTTGAATAATAGCACCTAAAGCAGCTTGTGCAAATGAGATATGAACATTACAAAATAGGCTATCGCCTTTTCTTGTAAATACATTGTGAGGCTTTACTTGTATAGTGATATATAAGTCACCAGGTCCACCGCCTCTTAAACCAGGTTCGCCTTCTCCTCTTAAAGAAATTATTTGACCATTATCAATTCCAGCTGGAATATTGACTTTAATTTTTCGTTGTTTACGTACTGTGCCTCTACCTTTACATTCCGTACAAGGATTAGCAATAATTTTTCCAGTTCCTCCACAATGTTCACATGTACGTACAGACGAAAAAGAACCTAATATTGTATTTTGCGTTGTTCTAACTTGACCTGTTCCATTACATACTTTACAAGTTTCCATAGATGTGCCAGGCTTGCATCCAGTGCCATGACAAGTATCGCATTGCTCTTCACGATTAACGCTAATCTCTTTTGTGACTCCGAATGCAGCCTCTTCAAATGTAATTTCAACTCTTGTTCTTAAATCTCTTCCACGAACGGGACCATTACGTTTTTGTGTTCTTGAAGAACCTCCAAAAAATGAAGAAAATATATCACCTAAATCAACGTCAAAGCCCCCATTTCCTCCAAATCCTGAAAATCCTTCAAAGCCACTAAAACCGCTGAAATCATTACTATATCCATTTGGCCCACTATGTCCAAACTGATCATACATACTTCTTTTTTGTTTATCTGACAATACCTCGTAAGCTTCATTAACTTCCTTAAATTTCTTTTCAGCTTCTTCCTTATTATCTGGATTTGCATCAGGATGATATTGTTTTGCTAACTTACGATAGGCTTTTTTTAATTCTTCATCCGTTGCATTTTTTTGTACTCCTAATACCTCATAATAATCTCTTTTTGTTTCAGCCATTTATATTAATCAGTCCCTTCTTTTAAACCATAATGAATAAGATTTATTCAACTTTATAATCCGCATCATACACTGTGCCATCGTTTCCTTGATTATTATTACCGCCTTGAGCATTGTTATCTGTTGTTGTATCTTGAGATGCAGCAGCTTGTTGACCTGCGTTTGCATATAATTTTTCAGAAATTTTATAAAATTCTTGTGTTAATTTTTCTGTTGCAGATTTAATAGCATCTGTATCTGTGCCTTCCAATGCTTTCTTAACATTTTCAACTTCTGCTTCTACCTTAGCTTTTTCTTCACCAGTTACTTTATCGCCTAAGTCTTTTAATGTTTTTTCTGTATTATATACTAATGAATCTGCATTATTTCTAATCTCAATAGATTCTTTATTCTTTCTATCTTCTTCAGCATGAGCCTCTGCTTCTTTAACAGCTTTTTCAATTTCTTGCTCCGTTAAGTTTGTACTTGCAGTTATTACAATCTTTTGCTCATTGCCTGTTCCCATATCTTTAGCAGATACGTGTACAATACCGTTAGCATCAATATCAAATGTAACTTCAATTTGTGGTACTCCTCTTGGTGCAGCTGGTATACCAGATAATTGGAATCTTCCTAAAGTTTTGTTGTATGCTGCCATTTCTCTTTCACCTTGTAATACATGAACTTCTACACTTGTTTGACCATCTGCTGCTGTTGAGAATACTTGTGATTTTTTAGTTGGTATTGTTGTATTTCT
>CANQLS010000026.1 GCA_947624765.1 uncultured Clostridia bacterium | reverse complement strand
TGCTCTAAAAATCTACTTACTACCGCATGACCGCCCTCATGATAAGCAACTAATTTTTTATCTTTTTCTGAAATAACTTTACTTCTCTTTTCTGGTCCCATCAATACCTTTACCATAGCATCTTCTAAATCTTGCATTGTAATAGATTGCTTATCTTTTCTAGCAGCTAAAAGAGCAGCTTCGTTCATCATATTCTCTAAATCAGCACCCGTAAATCCTGCTGTATTTTTAGCTAATACACCAATATCAATTTCGCCAGATAATTTTTTCTTTTTAGCATATAAAGTCAAAATTTCTTCTCTAGCTTTTACATCTGGTGCTGGAACAACTATTTGTCTATCAAAACGTCCTGGTCTTAATAAAGCTGGATCCAAAATATCTGGTCTATTTGTAGCGGCTAATACAATAACACCTGAATTTGTTCCAAATCCATCCATTTCAACTAATAATTGATTTAATGTTTGCTCTCTTTCATCATGTCCACCGCCAAGTCCTGCACCTCTCTGACGACCTACGGCATCAATTTCATCGATAAAAACTATGCAAGGAGCTTTTGCCTTTGCTTCTTCAAATAAGCCTCTCACTCTGGATGCACCAACACCTACATACATTTCTACGAAATCTGAACCACTTATAGTATAAAATGGTACACCAGCTTCACCAGCAACTGCTTTTGCTAATAGTGTTTTTCCAGTACCTGGCTGGCCAACTAAAAGTACTCCTTTAGGAATTCTAGCTCCCATTTCTGTAAATTTCTTTGGATATTTTAAGAATTCTACAATTTCTTGTAACTCTTCTCTTTCTTCTGTAAGTCCAGCAACATCTTTGAAAGTTACTTTATTTTTATCTTCAGGATTATTTAATCTAGCACGATTTCTAGTAAAAGACATAGCTCCTTTACCACCATTCATAGTCTGTAGCATAAATACCCAAAATAGTATAAATAAAATTACTATACTAATTGGTGTAATATAATCTAATAATTTTAACCAAGTAGAAGGCGATTCTTCTTTAAAAGTAATTTTCTTGTTTGTTATTTCATCTTGAATAGAAAGCATAAATGCATTTCTGTCTGGTATATTTACCCTCTTTTCTTCTCGCACGTTTTTAAGCTTAACAGTAGCACTACTTCCTTCACTTGATAATGTAATAGAATCCACATTATTCTGTTCAATATTTGTTATTAAATCTGAATATGCTAATTCACTATTTTCTCCTTTTTCAGCTACTATTGCAGCAACAAAAAATACTAATATAACTGATATAATTAGTGGTGCTATTCCTCTAAATGATTTTTTCATGAAATCCTCCTTATCCTATTTTTTCAAATTTAATTTTACCTTTTCCAACAGATACTTTAATATATTTATTAGGTGTCAAAAATTTTCCACCTACATTATTTTCGCACAATTTTACAATATCGTCAACATGTACTTTTTCTATATCTTTTGCATTTCCTAGTATTTTTATTATAAATTTCAAAATTAATCTTCTACGAATTACAATATCTAGTTTATTAAAAATTTTTAAATTACATACCAAAAGTTTTTCATCTGATTCTATAAAACATTCTTCAAAAGCATTTTCAGTTTCTCTCTCTAAAAAGTTTTCTTCTTCAGATATAATCTGCGACATACGATTAATATTACTTAGGATATTGCTATTTATATTTTCCTCAATATACGGAATTAATTGTAATCTGATTTTATTTCTAGTATAAAATAATTCGTCATTTGACTCATCATGTTTAGGGTTAATTTGATTTTTTTTACAATAATCTTCAATTTCTTTTCTACTTACTTCTATAAGAGGACGAATAATTTTTCCCTGCTTTACTTTAATTCCAACTAATCCTTTTAACCCTGTACCTCGCATTATATTCATTAACACTGTTTCAGCATTATCATTACTATTATGTGCAGTTGCAATCTTCGTACAATTCTCTTTTTTAGATATTTCATCAAAGAAATCATATCTTGCTTTTCTACCAGCTTCTTCAATTCCCATACCATCCAAGCATTCTTTTAAATGAACCTTTTTTGAAAAAAAAGGAATATTTTTTTCTTCACAATATTTTTTCACATACTCTTCTTCTAAATTTGCATTTTCACGTAACCCGTGATTTAAATGTGCTACACAGATATTATATCCTGCTTTTTGTAATATATGAAGCAAAGCCATAGAATCTGGTCCTCCAGAAACTGCTACTAAAATTTTATCATTCATTTCTATTAAATTATGTTTTCTAATCGTTTCTACTACTTTGTCATACATATTATTACCTTCTTATGACCTATATTTATCCAAGTTTACAAACTTTGTATATTGTCCTAACCATAAAAGTTCTACAGTTCCAGTAGAACCTCCTCTGTTTTTAGCAAGTATTACCTCAGCCACGTTTTTCTTTTCCGTATCAGGATTATAATAATCATCACGATACAAAAACATAACCATATCAGCATCCTGTTCAATAGAACCAGATTCTCTTAAATCACTAAGCATTGGCCTATGATCAAGTCTTTGCTCTGGTGCACGACTAAGTTGTGATAAAGCTATAATAGGCACACCAATTTCTCTTGCCAACACCTTTAAAGAACGACTAATTTCTGAAATATCAGCTTGCCTACTGCTATTAACCTTGCTAGATTCCATTAATTGCAAATAATCAATCACAATAAGCCCAATATCATACTCCATTTTCATTTTTCTGCATTTAGCTCTTAATTCTATTGGTGTATATCCTGAAGAATCATCTAAAAATATTTTAGCTTCTGATAATGTCCCAGCGGTATTTGTTAAACTAATCCAATCATTATCATCTAACTTTCCGCTTCTAATTTTTATACTATCCACCATCGCTTCACTTGCTAAAATTCTATTAACTAATTCATCTTTAGTCATTTCAAGACTAAAATATACAATTGGCTTTCCAGCTCTTACAGCAGCATTCGTTGCTACATTTAAAGCAAATGCTGATTTACCCATTGCTGGCCTTGCAGCTAAAACAATTAATTGTCCTGGCATAAAGCCCAATGTTTTTGCATCTAAATCTGTAAATCCACTAGGCGTTCCTACAATCTCTCCCTCACTAGTTGCAAGTACTTCCAAATGGTCAAATGTATCTACTAATACATCTTTAATTAAACTATAACTTTTAGTACTTTTCTTTTGAGCAATATCAAAAATTCTTTTCTCAGCATCTTCCATAATAGACGAAACTTCTTGAGTTGCCTCATAACTTGTATTACTAATTTCATTTGAAGCCTTAATTAACTTTCTTAATATAGATTTTTCTTCAACTATTTTAGCATAATTTTCCACATTAGAAATTGCATACATCGGATTATTAAGTGATACTAAATATTCAAAACCAGTTACTACATCATATTTACCACGAACGCTTAATTGATCCTTTACTGTTAAAAAATCAATAACTTTATTTTTTTCATACAAATCTAAAATAGCACTATATATTTCCGCATGCTCTGTACGATAAAAATCTTCCGGTTTAAGTATTTCAACTACCGTTAAAACTGCATCTTTATCTACAAGCATAGCACCTAATACAGCTTGTTCCGCTTGCACATCATTTGGTGGCACACGGCTTATTATATTTTCCATATAAGTTTCTCCTTAACTTTCAACAATTACTTTAATTGTTCCTGATATTCCTTCAAAAAGTTTAATTTCAACATGATAAATACCTAGATTTTTAATTGCTTCTGTCAATCCTATTTTCTTCTTATCTACTTCTACAAAATATTTTTTATTCAATTCATCTGCAATATCTTTAGCAGTAACACTACCAAATGTTTTTCCATTTTCTCCAGCTTTAATTTTAAATGTAAGTTCATAATTTTTCATTTTTTCGGATAATTCTTTTGCGCTTGCCATACTCATATCTTTTTTGTATTTATTAGCCTCTTGTTTTGTCTTTAATTCATTCAAATTAGTAGCATCTGCAATTACTGCTAATTTCTTTGGTAATAAATAATTTCTTGCATATCCATCTGCAGCATTTAAAATTTGACCTTTTTTCCCAACAGATTTGATATCTTGCATTAGAATTACTTTCATACTTATATCCTTCCTTTCTATGAAGGCACAAACTAAATTGTATAATACTTTCTACCTTCAATTAGTTTTGTGTATTTGTCGAATCATCAAGTACTTCATCAATAGCAACAAGTAACATTTTTTTAGCATCCTCTAACGTAGTATTTCCTACTTGGGCACCAGCAATCATCATATGACCTCCACCACCCAATTTTTCTAATACCATTTGTACGTTCAAACTACCATTAGAGCGACCACTAATATTAATATAATCACCCATATTTACTAGTACAAAAGATGTTTCAATACCATTCAAATTTAGCAATTCGTCAGCTGCTTGTGCAGCAATTTGTGCCTGATTTTCTATCTCATTTGCACAAATAGCTATAGCAATATTGTTATGAACAATTTCAGAATTTCGTATTACATCTGCTATTGCAACATATGTATCTACATCATTTTGAAACATTTTCTTAATTGCAGCAACATCTACGCCAATCTTTTTTAAGTAAGCTGCTGCCTCAAATGTTCTTACTCCTGTTTTATACATAAAGTTCTTTGTATCTGTTAAAATACCAGCATACAAACATTCTGCCTCTACTACTGGTAATTCGAATTTTTCTTCTACATATTGCAAAATCTCTGTTACCAATTCAGAAGTAGAAGAGGCATAAACCTCATGGAATGTAAGTGTAGCATCCTCAATAGCCTCTGTACTTTTTCGATGATGATCAATAAGTACAATTTTATTAACTCTGTCTAATAATTCTGGTGCTTCAACAAAATCTTTTTTATGAGTATCTACAACTACAAGCAACGTTTTATCAGTTATCTTAGATAATACCGTCTCTGTGGTAGTAAATACATCAGCATATTGTTTACCTAGTTTCTTCATTAAACCATCAATTGCAATTCCAGTATGATTAAAAACAATATATGCATCTTTATTTAATGTTTTTGCAATTCGATAAATTCCAATAGCTGAACCTAGTGCATCAGCATCCATATTCTTATGTCCCATTATAATAACATTCTTAGACTCTTGTATTAATTCTTGTAAAGCTTGAGCAACTACTCTAGCTTTTACCCTCGTTCTTTTTTCAATCTCTTTTGACTTACCGCCAAAAAATTCATATTTATTATTTTGCTTAACAACTGCCTGATCACCGCCTCTACCAAGTGCAATATCAATAGCTGAAATAGCATTTTGAAATTTCTCGGCTTTTGTTCCATCGTCTACAATAATTCCAATACTAAGTGTTACTGGAATTTTATTGCTATATGTAATTTCTTTAATCGAGTCTAATATCTCAAACTTCGAATCAGTAAAGGCTTTCATAAATTTCTTTTCAAACACAATTAAGAAACGATTTCTATCTAATTTTGTAAAAATTCCTCCTGTAAATGCAAACCATTCTCTCAATTGTTTTTCAACAACAGCAAGTAATTGAGGACGTTCAGTATCTACCATATCACTAATAACTTCATCATAGTTATCAATTACAATTAATCCTACACAATCTTTAGAATCTTCGTACATACGGTATAATCGATAATAATCAGTTCTATCAATAAAATAAAGCATTATAACAGGTTCTCGCATACCTTTTCTTTTCAAATTTATTAAATTTCCTAATAAACGATAATGTTTATCATGAATGCTAATTTCTTTATCAACAGCAGAAAATTTGCTATCATATTCTTCATCTAACTCTTTAATAATATTTTCAATATATTTTTCTTTATTAATGCCTTTAAACAAATTCTCAAAACCTGTATTGCTCCACAAAATATCTCCAGTAGATGTAACAATAGTAGATGGTATTGGGAATTCCAGAATTGATTCATCTGTATTTAATTTTAATATAAAACTATTTAAATGCTTTATAACTCTTTCACGCATATTTAAATTTTTGCGATAAGTAAATAATAAAACTGCTATATAAATAACTACTGCAGTAGGTATTAATTTTGGCATTAAAATAGAAGCCCCTATTAAAATAAGTAATATAATAGTTAAATAAATTCTATATTTAGGTACAAATATTTCATTCCATTTTATTTTTCGCATAACAGCCTCCCCATGCGATAATTGTATACTTTTAAGCTTCATTTGTCAAGGAATCCACTTTTCTCTTTATCATATTAAGAGCCTTTTCTCTATCTAACATAATTTTATGTCCGACACCCTTTACATTCTAATTTAAAATCTGCCCCTACCCTTGTTATTTTCCATATTTTGCTACCACAAGGATGTTGCTTTTTAGTTTCAACTATATCGCCAACTTGATATTCCATAAATATATTCCTTTCTTTTTAAATAATAGTAGGGCACGCTAAATGCCGCACCCTACAATAATTTTTATTTAATTTATGAAGCAGTTCCGATATTCTCCATTTTCTTAGATTTCTTAGATGATTTTTTACCTGAAGAAATATTACATTTTTCAGTGTTTAAAATAAGCTTTGGAGATTCTGATTTGTCAACAGTACCCTTCGTAATAATACATTCTGCAATCTCTTTATTTGTTGGTATTTCAAACATGATATCACGCATAGTTTCTTCCAAAATAGCTCTTAAACCTCTAGCGCCAGTTTTTCTTTCAATAGCTTTATCAACAATTGCTTGAATTGCTTCGTCTTCAAATTGTAAATCTACGCCATCCATTTCAAATAATTTCTTATATTGTTTTATTAAAGCATTTTTTGGTTTTGTCATGATGTCAACATAGGCTTCATGTGTAAGCGGATCAACAGTTGTAATAACTGGTAATCTACCAACGAACTCTGGTATTAAACCAAACTTTACTAAATCTTGTGGTAATAACTTCTTAAATAGTTCGCTCTGTACTTCCTCTTTCTTTAAGTTTATATCAGCTCCAAATCCAATGCTCTTATTTCCAATTCGTGTTTGAATAATTTTTTCAAGACCTTCAAAAGCACCAGCACAAATGAACAAAATATTAGTTGTATCAATTTGAATAAATTCTTGATGTGGATGTTTTCTACCACCTTGTGGTGGCACAGATGCAACAGTTCCCTCAATAATCTTTAAAAGAGCTTGTTGAACTCCCTCTCCACTAACATCTCTTGTAATAGAAACATTTTCAGATTTCCTTGAAATCTTATCAATTTCATCAATATAAATAATTCCTTTTTGAGCTCTTTCAATATCATAGTCTGCTGCTTGAATTAATTTTAATAAAATATTTTCTACATCTTCACCAACATATCCTGCCTCTGTTAATGCAGTAGCATCAGCTATTGCAAAAGGAACATTCAACATTTTAGCGAGTGTTTGAGCCAAATATGTTTTTCCACAACCAGTAGGTCCTAACATTAAAATATTACTTTTTTGTATATCTACGTCATCTTCTTTAGTAACGGAGGTATTATTAATTCTTTTATAATGATTATACACTGCAACAGAAAGTGATTTTTTTGCTTCATCTTGCCCAATAACATATTCATCTAAATGTTCTTTTATCTCTTTCGGACTAGGTATTGTCTCTTTATTAGCTACATCAACATTTTCAAATTCATCTTCATAATCTTCCTCTACAATATTACTGCATAGTCCTACGCACTCATCACAAATATATACACCCGGTCCAGCAATAATTTTTCTAACAGCATCTTGCGACTTTCCGCAAAAAGAACATCTTACTGTTTTTTTATCTTCATAACGAGCCAAATTACTCCCTCCTTTTTGATATTAGCGAATAATGAATAATAATTAAATTATTATTCATTATTCAACTTAACATTCATTCTTCACTATTAATTATTCACTTTCTAATATAACTTTACTTATTTTCTCTTGTCATAACTTTATCAATTAATCCATAAGCCAAAGCTTCTTCAGCTACCATAAAATTATCTCTATCAGTATCTTTTTCGATTTGTTCTAAAGGCTTTCCTGTGTTTGCACTTAATATTTTATTAAGCTTATCTCTAGTCTTTAATAAAAATTCTGCATGAATTTTTACGTCAGAAGCCTGACCTCTAGCACCTCCAAGAGGTTGATGTATCATTATTTCAGCATTAGGAAGAGCATATCTTTTTCCTTTAGCACCAGCAGCAAGCAAAAAGGCACCCATACTAGCAGCCATACCCACACAAATAGTAGATACATCTGGCTTAATATAATTCATAGTATCATAAATTGCCATTCCTGCTGTTACACTACCTCCAGGGCTGTTTATATAAATGTGAATATCTTTTTCAGGGTCTTCTGATTCTAAGAATAATAATTGTGCTACTACTAAGCTAGCAGTTGCATCTGTGATCTCATCACCAATAAAAATAATTCTGTCATTTAATAATCTTGAAAAGATATCGTATGACCTCTCTCCACGGCTCGTTTGCTCCACAACCATTGGAACTAAATCATTTCTAATTTCGCTCATTCTAAATTCCTCCTCCTTAGTTTTTATACATTTTTATTTATTTGGCGTTTGCCATAACAAATTTAACCGCAACCTCATATTTGCTTTCTTCTCTTACATAGTCTTTCATTTGATCTGTTGCCTTAGCTACAAACTCTTCTGCATCTCTACCATAAGCTTTTGCCGTTTCGGCTAACTTTTCATTAACCATTTCATCTGTAACCTCTAAATCTTCTGCTTTGAAAATAGCTTCTAGCATTAATCTAGTCTTAATATTCTTTGTAGCTCTTTCTTCATATTCTTTTCTAATATCTGCAAGTTCTTTTCCCATTAATTGCATGTACATATCAAGTGTCATTCCTTGATATGATAATCTAGACTCTAAATCTTTTATATACTCATCAATTTCATTATCAATCATAACTCTAGGAACGTCTACTGTTGTCTTATCTAAAATAGTATTAATTGCTTCTTCCTCTTCTTCATATTTTGCCTTCTTTGCATTTTCTTCCTCAATATGTTCCTTAATATCTTCTTTTAAATCATCTAAAGTATCAAACTCACTAACATCTTTAGCAAATTCATCATCAATTTTTGGCAATTCTTTTATTTTAATTTCATGAAGTTTAACTTTAAAAATTGCATCTTTTCCTGCAAGTTCTGTAGAAAAATAATTTTCCGGGAATGTAACTTTAAGATCTTTCTCTTCTCCAACTTTCATTCCTACTACTTGTTCTTCAAAACCTGGAATAAAAGAACCACTACCTAATTCTAAAGAATATTTTTCAGCTTTTCCACCTTCAAATGGAACGCCATCTATGCTGCCGTCAAAATCAATAATAACAGTATTTCCATTCTCGCAAGTTACTCCTTCTTCAGCAGTGATTATTCTTGCATTTTTATTTGCCATTTCATTCAAATGTTTTTCAATATCTTCATCTGTAACAGGATAATTTTTTTTCTCTACTTTAATTCCTTTGTATTTACCTAATTTTACTTCAGGTTTTACAGTAACTACAGCTGTAAATACAAGGTCTTTTCCTTCTCCAATTTGAGTAATATCAATATCTGGATTAGAAACTGCTTCAATATTATTTTCCTTTATAACTTCATCATATACCTCAGGTACTACAATATTAAAAGCTTCTTCATATAATACAGATTCTCCATAATATTTTTCAACAATTTTTCTAGGTGCCTTTCCTCTTCTAAAGCCCGGAACATTAAAACGTTTAGCATTTCTAAAAAATGCTTTCTGCATTCCTTCTTCAAATTTTTCTGCCTCAATTGTTATTTCTAACTTTACTTGATTGTTCTCCATTTTTTCTACATTTGCATTCATCTTTATAACCTTCCTTTTCTATGTTTAATGTACAAGTTGTCATTATATCATAGTTTGCATTATTTTCCAAGTCTTTTTATACTTTTTCGTTCGACATTTTTTTGCCAATATATTCCATATTAATTATCAATAGCTATTAAATCAAAATTTAAATAATCACAAGAAGTTAAATATGTATCAATCCCCTCAATTGATACAAGCATTTCATCATATTTGCTATGAACATGTCCATACACCCATTTTTCAATTGGATATTTATCTAATTCCTGTATTAAACGCTCATCTGGCGGATAATGTGTAACAAAAATAATGCTTTTTTTAAAATTTTCACTTATTGCTGAATTAAGAGATATTTTTGCACGCTCTATTTCACGGTTAAATATTTTCTCATTGTCTTTATCATCCTCTTCTTGCCAGTATCTCGTTCCACAAATAAGGAATTTTTCTGTTTCATAAAAATTATTATGTAAGAAATAAATATTCTTAAAATCATGTTCATCAATAAATTTATTAAGTTTTGAAACTGTTTCCCACCAATAATCATGATTTCCTTTTAGTAAAATCTTTTTACCTGGCAAACTATTCAAAAACTCAAAATCTTTCACCGATTCTTCTAAGTAAGTAGCCCAAGAAAAATCTCCAGCTAATATCACAGTATCATCTTCATGAACTTTTTGTATCCAATTTTCTTGTATTTTCTTTTCATAATTTTCCCATTTTTCTCCGAAAACATTCATTGGTTTATTAGTTCCATAAGAAAGATGTAAATCAGAAATTGCATAAATCATTAACTTTCTCCAATCTTTAAATTTGGTACAGCATTTAAATTTAATGAAGAAACTTTTCCTTCTTGATAATTATAATATGCTGCACTTCCTATCATTGCTGCATTATCTGTACATAAAACAATTTCAGGATAATATACTTTTAAATTGTGAATAGCTCCAATACGTTTCATTCTTTCGCGCAAATAACTATTTGCAGAAACGCCTCCCGCAATTGCTATTTTATTTGTTTTAACTAATTCTACTGCCTTTAATACATTTTCAACAAGCATATCTGTAACTGCTTCCTCAAAACTAGCACATAAATCTGGAATAGAAATATTAGGTTCTTTATTCATAAGCTGTATAACTGCTGTCTTTATTCCACTAAAACTAAAATCTAAATTCTCAAAAAAAGTTCTTGGTAGTGAATAAATTGGTTTTCCACTTTTTGCTTTTTCGTCAATAATTGGGCCACCCGGATAACCAAGTCCGATTGTTCTTGACACCTTATCAAAAGCTTCACCAACAGCATCATCTCTAGTTTTACCTAATATTTCAAATTTTGTATAATCTTTTACATATACTAAATGAGAATGTCCACCAGAAACTACTAAACACAAGTATGGTGGTGTTAATTCGGGGTGCGTAATATAATTAGCAGCAATATGCCCTTCAATATGATGTACACCAACAAGTGGTTTTTGCAAAGCATAAGCAATAGCTTTTGCAGTTGATACACCTACCAATAATGCCCCTACTAATCCTGGGCCATAGGTACAACCTATTATATCTATATCTTTTAATTCTACATTTGCTTTTTCTAATGCTTCGTCCACTACATATGTAATATTTTCCACATGATTACGTGATGCAATTTCAGGAACTACACCTCCATATTTCTTATGAATATCAATCTGTGTCGATATTACATTTGATAAAACATTGCGACCATTTTCAACAATAGCTACAGATGTTTCATCACAACTAGTTTCTATAGCAAGACATTTTATATTCTTTGACATTTTATTCTCCTTATTTACAAAAGTCCAATTATTTCTCAAATTCAACTACACAAACAAATTCATAATCCAAACAATAAGCTTAATCATTCCAGTTGCAATCCAATTAACTGCTGGTGAGATCAAGTATGATGGTAATTCTGTTGCAAATAAAATTATAATAATAATCCACGAATATCTTTCTAGCGTGTATAAAAATTCACGCGCTTTTCCTTTCAAAAAATAAGCAAATATTTTAGAACCATCTAATGGTGGAAAAGGTAATAAATTAAACACACATAATCCGACATTTAAATATGCACCTTGTATTAACATTACTTCAAGGATTCCAACTAATTGATTAGCTGGTGCAAAAACACAAACTAATGCATATACAAAAAACAAAACAAATGCTAATATAAAATTCATGAATGGCCCTGCAGCTGCCACCAAAGCACTATCACGAACTGGATTACGATAATAACTTGGATTAATTTCTACTGGTTTTCCCCAACCAAATCCAGCAAATAATAAGCAAATAGTTCCCATAGGATCCATATGTGCTAAAGGATTTAATGTTAATCTATTTTGACTCTCAGGTGTAGGATCACCTAAACGATCCGACATTTTTGCATGTGCATATTCATGAAATGTAAGAGCTAGGATAAGTCCTGGAAGCATAAGCAAAGTACCCATCAAATCAAAATTACCACTCATCAATCGGGAAATCAAAAGAATTACTATCATCGTAATCCAAATCATATTCGTTGAATACATAAACTCCTCCTCATACAAAATAGGGCGTTCTAACACCCTATT
>CANQLS010000025.1 GCA_947624765.1 uncultured Clostridia bacterium | reverse complement strand
CAGCACCACTGTGTGCTATTCCTTTTCTATTAGGAGTAGATGAACCAGTTAAAATATATTGTCCCTTTAATCCTGATTTATCAACATCAATTCTTATTTCATCCCACAAATTAGTTGCTTCTTGCCACTCATCAATCAGTCTTGGCTTTTTCCCTTCTAAAACAATAGCTGGTGACATTTTAGCAAGTTCAACATTATTCGATTGTTCGCCAGTAGTTTTATGCAAAAGAATTTCACTATTTGAATGATATCTTCCTGCCCATGTCTTTCCACAATATTTAGGTCCTTCAATACTAATTGCTCCAAATAATTTTAAGTAATGTTCTATCTTATCATCAGCTATTCTCTTTTTATAATTCTCTATTTTCATGGCTAATCACCTCTTAAATTTTTATCTGTTCTTAAATATATTTTACTCTATTCCGTGATATTTGTCAATTCTAATCCGTGACTTTCACTATATCTATTCCGTGATATTTTGATGTTTTGCCCCGTTATTTTACATTATATTTGTTTTTATATAAATATCTGCTAGTATAATTGGTGATTTTTTCTTAAAGCAAACAAGAGGGTGCACTTAATTTAGGACACCCTCTTTATTCAGTTAATTTATTTCAATACAAAACTCTTACTTAAATTTTTTCCTATAATTCTTTTAATTTCTTTTGTATTGCTTTACGTTGCTTATTATCTGGAATCTTTCCTACCATTTGCTCTATTTTGTCTCTTTGCATTTGATTTAATAATTGATATAAAGAACTTAATTCCAATTCTTGCGGAAGTGTTAATTCATTTTTTATTAATAAATTGTATGTCTGATTTATTAACATATTATTAACTGCTATTACAACTTCTTGTGGTAATTGTCCTTTACTAGCTTCATCAGTAAAATAACTATCCTTTACAATACTTCTAGCTCTGTAATAATTTTCTAATAAAATCTTTTCATATTGTAATTGTGTTTTTAATTTGCTAGTATCAAGCCCTGCTTTAGTTAAATTATCTATAATTTGCAACTGTCGATCATTTTTACCTTTTGTGCAAATATACACTGCTTGTTCAGCATCAGTTAACGACTTATTAACGCAATAGTCTGCCATTAATACCGCTTTTCTTTGTTGTAAAGTATCAAATGTTTCATTTTTTTCAAATGGCTCTACTACAATTTCAAAAATCTTTAATAACTTACTTCCGCTTCTATCTTCTTCTAAAATCTCTTGCGATCTATCCTTAATTATATCTTTTTCTTGTTCAATCAATTTTTCAATTTTAGAAAAATCAGTAGATAATCCTTTCTTGTTTTTATCTAAATTTTCTTGTAATATTTTTACTAGCTCATTATTATAAGAATTAATTTTCTCAAGTTCTCTTTTTTGGTCATCTGTAAGCAGCATAACTTTTTCAAGTGCTTTTAAATTCTTATTTGCATATACATACGTCTTTTCTGCTTCAAATTTACTCTCTTCCTTTTCGACTTTTTCTGTTTCTTGTTTTTTAACTACATCTGTCACGCTCACTCTTTTTTCTTTTTCCTCTGGCACTTCTACTTTTTCTTCTGGAATTTCTTCTATTTCCTTATTTGTATAAACTTGTGTAATAACATTTTCATTAGGATTTTCAGAAACAATAATTTCAGCCGGTTGCATATGAGAAAAACGCCAAATTTCATTTTCGTCATATATAACCTTAGTAGTAATCTTAGGTTTAAAATTACTTCCTATTTGTACAAGTAATCTATCATCTACTTTTAATTTTCTTCCAGTATCATCCTGGTATCGTACATAAACTGTAGTTTTTTCTTCTTGATATGAAACGGTAATAACATTATTAATACTTCCAACTTTTAGTTTTACTGGATCACAATTAAAGAAGCTCCACTTCTTACCTGCTTTATCTAACAAATGTTTTGGAATTTCTGGTACAAATTCATTTCCTATTTGTATATTAAAGTGTTCCTCTTCCTTAATATTATTGCCTTCTGTATCTTTAAATTTTACAATTACATCAGATTTAGCAACTTCATATACAAACTTTATTATATTTTCCTTTGCATTCTCCATAACTCGAATTGATGTCTGCTCATTAGTAACTAACTCCCATTGATTACCCTTTTTATCTTTAATATACTGTATTATTTTCGGAGTATATTTAGTACCTACTTGAATCTGTTCTTTCTCTTCCTCGCGCAAAACATTACCATCAAAATCCTGATATCTAATTGAAACAGTACTATAAACTTCATCATAAATTAAAGTAAATACGTTCACATTTTCTGTGCTTCCAATTGGAGTTTCTTTTATCTTTATTTGTTCAGGTTCCATTCTCACAAATTTATACATAAATGAATTATCATCTGTAATTGTAGCATCTACATTCGGTTTAAAGTCCGCACCTAACTGAGCTTTAACTGTCAATGGTTCCTTTATTTCTTTTCCAACAGTATTTTTAATATACAACGTTACATCTACTTTTAATGGCACATATATTAATACAAACACATTATCTTGCTCAGCATCTTTTATCTCAATAGACTCTAAATCTCTTTCCTTATACTCCCATACCTTTTCCTGATCATCTTCGATAACAGATTCAACTTCCGGTCTATAAATAGAACCAATTTGTACTAAAGTTTTAGTTGGGGCTTTCAAACGATTACCATATTCGTCTTGATACTTATAAGTTACCAAAGCTTTTTGTTCTTCATAAGAAAGAACAATTTGATTATTTTCTTTCTTAACTTTAATTAAATTCTTACTATTTGGATTATATATCCACTTATTACCTTTTGGATCTTTTATTTTTTCAATTACATCTGCAGAAAATTCACTGCCTATCTGTGCTTTTACAACAGAATCATTTTTCAACACATTGCCTAATGTATCTACATACTTTATAACAACATCAGCTAAACTTGGCGTATATTTAAGATAAACATTATTTTTCTCTTCTTCTTCTGAAACTTTTATAGTAGTATTTCCATTTATCTTACTTGCTAAATATAACCACTCTTTTTCATCTGTATCAACTAATACTTCTTGAATATTTGGAGTGTACTTTGAACCAACTTGCTGTTTTGACATTAATGTAATTGTAGCTGTGATTTCATTTCCTTCTTCATCTACAATTTTGTCATAAACATTAACTAGATATGGTTGATACTGAATTGTAAATGTATTTACCTCTTCCGTAATTTTAAATTTACACTCTTTTTGATTTGCTTCCCAACCCAATGCGGATTTATCTATTACATGAAGCTCAGGTGTATAAATTAGTGTACTACCCATTTGTACTTTTTGCTTTTCTTGTGTTTTAACAATTTCTCCTTTTTCATTTGTGAAATTTAACATTACTTCAACAAGTTTTGGTTCATATTTAATATTCACAATATTTTGTGATTCATCTTCTGTTACTACAACCTCATCCTTATCAATGTCAAAATAAATCCAATGCTTACCCTCTGCATCAATAAGCTCTTGCTCATATTTTGGAATAAATTTTTCTCCTACCTGAACTAATTGTTCTTGCATTGGAATAAGCTCTATATCATTTGATACAAATTTCAAAAATATTTTCTTTAATTCAGGTTGATATACTAAATCAATTTCATTATCTTGTTCTTTAACAGTAATTTCTTCTTGTTCTTTACCATTGTAATCCCACGCTTTTCCACTATTGTCAGATATTATATCAATAACTTCTGCTTTAAATTTTGCGCCAACTTGCAATTCTTTTACGAGAGGTTTAATTAGCTCAACACCATTTTGATTTTTATATCTTACTGTTACTTTTTCTAACCAAGGTTTATAAACACAAGTAATAATATTTTGATTTTCGTCTTCAGAAACGCGAATAGAAGTATTACTCATTTTTTGAATAATCCAACCTTTTTTATCGTTAGAATATAAATTCTCTATTCTCTTTATTTCCACTTCTCTACCTATTTGCATTTCTTTAATGTTATCCTCAGCTAATTTTAGTCCATCTTCATTTAGATATTTTACAATAACCTTTGCATTCTTCGGTTCATATTTCAATACAATAACATTACTTTGCTCTTCTTCTTGCGTAACTATTGAAACATCTTTTTCTCCTACATAACTCCAATGTAATTTATTAGAATCGATATATTCCGTTTTCAAATTAGGAACATACGTAATCCCTAACTTAGTAGTAATTTGTTCAGGTTCTTTAATTGATTTTTCGTCTTGCAAATTAATATACTTAATAATTACCGTTGTCTTAATTTCGTCATAAAACAATACAAAATGATTTGATTTTTCTCTCACAACCATATTCTTCGGCTCAGATGAGACTTGAGACCATCTTCCATTATTGTAATCTTTTATTTTTCTATATGCCATAGCTGAATAACTATCACCAATTTGCCACTTAACAGTAACATCATCGGCTAATGCATTACCATACAAATCTTTAAACGATAATTCTACATCTGTTAATTCTTTTTCATAGTAAATAGAAATTCTATTTTCCTCTTCAGATTCTTTTACAATATAATTTTTCTCTGTATCGTTTGGTAAAATCCACTTTTTACCTTCTTTATCTTCTAAGTGATTAGGTAATTCTAAAGTACAATTTTCACCAGCCTGTTTAATGAATTCTTTCGAAGGAATAATTTCTTTTTTCTCAATATCAAAATATCGTACGGTTATTTTAGTAAGAAGTGGTTCGTAAACAAATGAAATAATATTTTTACTTTCATCTTCAGTTACTTCTAACGACGTGTTTCCACCTTTGTACCTCCATATTTTGCCATGCAAATCTTTTAAGTTTCCAACCTTCTCCGCATCATAAATACTTCCTACTTGCATTTCTTTATAAATGTCCTCATGAAGCTTTCTACCGTTTTCATCTACAATTCTTACAATAATCTTGCATGTTAAAGGTTCATACACTACTTTAATTTCATTTTCAGTTAGCTCTTCTTTCACAATTAAACTAGATTTATTAACCTTTTGGAACTTCCACATCTTTCCTTGTAAATCACGAAATTTCTCATCATAATTTGCAGTATACTCTTTTCCAATTTGAATAAATTCTACAAAATCATCTTTAACCTTTTCACCATTTTCATCATAATACATTGTAGTAACTTTAGTTTTCATTTGATCATAAATTAAATCAATTGTATTAACTTCATTTTCATGTGGAACAATAGATGCAGCCGCTTCACTAATGTACACCCAATATAGTCCATTATCATCTTTTAAAATAGGATCTATTTTTGCAGTGTATTTTTTATCAGCAATAGCTTGCACAGTAATTGATTTTTTTAACGTTTCCATTTGCTTGTTTTTATAATTTATAACAACGGCTACTCTTGTAACATCATAAATAAATGTAATATGATTTTGCTCTTCTCGTTCACTTATAACACTCTTTTTAGGCTTCGATTCTACTAAGTCCCACTCAATTCCTTCTTTATCAACCACTGTACTATATTCATCATTATTAATTTCTGTTCCAACCTGCATTTCAATTATTTTATCGTTTGCCAATTTTTGATTTTCACGATTATAAAAAGATAATTTTGCTTTAGTCATCTTTGCAACATATTTTATCTCAATTTTATTATTTTCTTCTACATCAGATAAAATAAGATTTGGCATTCGTGTAATTTTACAAATCCATTCTTTCCCACTTTTATCACTGATAACAGGAAGAACCTCCGGGACATAATTATCACCCGGAAATACATTTGAAATTACATTTTCTTTTAGTACTTCACCAGTATTAGCTAGGTACCTAACTGTAACTCTTGTACCACCTTGTACCACATTATTATTTTCGCTATAAATTGAATTTTGTAATTTATCAGCTGAATAAAACTTATTACCTGTTGATATATTCTTTGCCGCTACTTCATAATCTGTTCCGTTATACATTTTAATTCCTTCAGATGCATAAACTGAATTAGGAAAATAAAAATCAACCTCTATACTTGGAACAGGTAAATTATCTGTACCTTTACTATCTATATCTTCATAAATATAGCCTAATAATTCCGGTATATTTTGAATGTCTATTAATGTTTCTCTCCTAATAATAACTGCATTTCCATTTTGATTAAAATCTGCAATAGATTGTTTTTTTATTAACTTTCCGTTTTCATCTGTATAATCTAATTTATTTCCTATAGTAGTTAAATCTTCTAATACATTTTCCGTTAATTTATATTTATACCTTCTACCAATATTGTCCTCAATAGAATTATATAATCTATTCTCAAACTCAGTAGGATCTGAAATCGCTCTATATTTGTAACTTAAAGGCTCTATTGGATCGTCAGGATTTTCTGCATATTTCAAAATATAATCAATAGGCGGAGCCACTAATTGATGATTTAATTTATAAAGTATATCCCTAATAGCTTCTTCACTAATTTGGTACCTAACTTGATTTGTAAACTGCATGCAAATATCTCTTGCCACTGCATCAATATCTTTTCTGTTCTTCATCTGTTCTTGACGATAAGTTTTAGATTCCGTTTCTGGTGCCGTATAAATTCCTATTTCTTCTTGACCTTTTTCATTAGAAAATATCCAAAAATATGATACCATATTTAAATAAAAATCAGCATAATGATTAATCTCATTTAATTTGGCATATGGGTCGTTTGTAAGATATCCAAACTTTAATCCCCTAGCAGCTCTTTTTACCAAAACAACTTTTTCAGATACTTCTATTCTGTTCAATCTTCTATTAATATATTTTAAATTATAATTTGTAATATTTTCAGCAAATTTTTCTGGATTATCATATAACTTTAATATTGGACTAACATTATTAATTATCATTTCATCAATTACAAAATCACTTGCAAGCAAATTTAATACTTCTCTAGCTTTATTAAGCAATAATCTATTATTTTCTGTAAGTGCGTCTATATATTCATTTATAACATTTTCACGGTCATTTGCATAAACTTGTTCATAAGTTTGCATAGCATATTTTGCCTTAGTATTTGCATCTGGAACATATGAATATATTTCAACTTTTAAATCATTTGTGATAAGAAAAACACATACATTTTCATCTAATCTATAATCCATTACTGTAATATTAGCGCCTGTCGGTAATAATGTTTTTTTCAAATCAATTTTTCCGTCTATTAAAACTGATTGAAGATATTTAGCATCTATATTCAAAAATGCTCTTGCTAAATTTACATTAGGATTATAAAGTTTCACAATTTCAATATCTTTTTCTGAAAAATCTTTTTTTGTAGTTAACACATTTAGGTCAATTTCTTTAAGCTTCTCTTCTATAAAATCTTGTGTATAGCCTAAGCTTTTTAATTTATTCTTTAGTATTTCTTCAATCATTTTTTCACCTCATGTCAATTTATTAATCTTAATATTTTCCTACTTTTATTATACACAAAAACTTATTTTTTACAATACATAACTTCTTATATTTAAGATAATATCATTTAAAATCTATCTCCATTCATCATTCACTATTAAGTTTTTTTAGAATATTATATTTAGAATATTTTTATTAATTTTACAAACAATATATTAACTCTATATCAACAAGGGGGGTACTATGTTTCCTAAACAAATTTTAATTAAATCAACATCAAAAAATTTTTTAAATTTATTAGATAAAGAGCTAAAGCAACTTCCAAGCATACGATATTTTTATAGAAAAATAAATGATTATTATACTATTGTGATAAAATGCGGTAACTACTATGAAAAAATAAATTCTGTTGTATCTACTTCTTTTTATGGTAGTTATATTTATTTATATACAAATATATCATTATTATTGTCTACACTTATTTTAAATTATTACGAGCAAAAATTAGTACATCGTATTTTAAAAACAAATTATTTTTATTTTACAGATGCAGATCAAAAACAAATTTTTAATATTGCTTCTTCGTTTTTAGATCCACAGTTTCCATTAAAAGCAAACGAAGATTTATTCCTATATCGCAAGCAAAGTTTATTAAATCTTCTTTTGCGAAATTTTAGAAATCATAATTATATTAATATTGAATCGTTTGTGAATTTTTCGGTAACTCCATATTATTGTGAATTAGAAAATATTGTCGATAGTTCTGTTGAACTTTATGTTTCAGACATTGGATATTTAGATTTAATTCAATTCATTTTGAAAAACTGGTTACCATAGCTTTATATTTTTGCAAAAAACTTATACTCATTTTTTTATAAAACATTGACAAAAATTCTAGTTTCATAGATAATTATATAAGTGATATTGTCGTTTTACAAAGGAGGAAATAAATATGTATTTATTTGGAAAAATAAATGTAACCCCTCAATTACCAGAGAGAATTTCTGGATTGTCTGCATTATCTACAAATCTATGGTGGTCTTGGAACTCTTATGCTCTTCGATTATACGAATATATTGATTCTAATCTTTTCAACAAAGCAAACAAAAATCCTATAAAATTTTTATCACAAATTAATCAAAAAAGATTATTAGAAGTATCTAACGATTCTGAGTTTTTAAAAGAATATGACATGGTTATGGAAAACTTCTATGGATATTTGAATAATAAGGATACTTACTATAAAAGGAATTATCCGAATGAGGCTGATGCAATTATTGCATACTTTTCCGCAGAATATGGATTAGATGAAATATTACCAATTTATGCTGGTGGTCTTGGAATATTATCTGGCGATCATTGCAAATCAGCAAGTGATTTAGGAATTCCTTTTGTTCCTATTGGATTATTATACAAAGATGGATATTTCAATCAAAAAATAAATAATGACGGTAGTGAATCTTTTGAATATACAGAGGTATCTGTAGAAGATTTACCAGTATTACCTGTTTATGATAAAGATGGTAATGAATTAATCGTACCATTAGAATTTCCAGGTAGAATTATTTATTTAAAAGCTTGGCAGCTTCATATAGGTAGAATTACATTATATTTATTAGATAGTGATATTGATTTAAATACGCAAATGGATAGGCAACTAACTTTAAAACTTTATGGTGGCAATCAAGAAATGAGAATATCGCAAGAAATAATTTTAGATATCGGTGGTATGAAACTTTTAGAACTTCTCGATATTCATCCAACAATTTATCATATGAATGAAGGGCATTCTTCTTTTGTAGTATTAGAAGTTATAAAAAAATTTATGAAAGAAAAAAATGTTTCTTTTGAAGTGGCAAAGAAACTAGCTTCAGCTTGTACTATATTTACAACACATACACCAGTACCAGCTGGAAATGATATATTCCCTGTTGAATTAATGGATCGTTATTTTGCATCATATTCAAACGAACTTGGTATTTCAAGATTAGACTTTTTAAATTTGGGTGCCAGAGTAGATACTTCTTCAAGCAGTGGATTTGATATGGCAGTTTTAGCTTTAAAAATAGTTGGAAAAAGAAATGGTGTTAGTAAACTTCATGGCTCTGTTTCAAGAAAATTATTTGGAAGCATTTGGCCTGATACTGCAACAGATGAAGTACCTATAACTCATGTTACAAATGGTATACATACATGCACATGGCTTGCTCCTAATTTAAAAGAATTATACAATGCATATATGCGTCCTTTCTGGCAGGAAAAAACACAAGAATTAGAAATTTGGGAAGACATTGATCGTATTCCTGATAAAGCATTGTGGGATGCACACATTACACAAAAAGAAAAGTTAATTAAATTAGTCAGAGAAAATATAAAAGCTCAAAAAATACGTCATAATATGCCTGTAGACGAAATTAATGAAGTTGATAAAATGTTAGATTCAAATGCTCTTACAATTGGATTTGCGAGAAGATTTGCCACATATAAACGTGCAGATTTAATTTTTAAAGATATTGAAAGAATTACAAAAATATTAAATGATCCAGATAGACCTGTGCAAATTATTTTTGCTGGTAAACCTCATCCGGCAGATATACAAGGGCAAGATTTAGTAAAACGAATTTATGAAATTTCAAATATGCCTCAATTTAAAGGTAAAGTATTTTTATTAGAAAATTATAATATGTATGTTGCTCGTTATTTAGTTAGTGGCGTTGATGTATGGCTTAATAATCCTCGTAGACCTTTAGAAGCAAGTGGTACAAGTGGTGAAAAAGCAGGATTAAATGGTGTTGTTAATTTCAGCGTACTAGATGGCTGGTGGTATGAAGGTTACAACGGTCAAAACGGCTGGGCAATTGGAGATGATACTGAGTATACTAACTATGAATTACAAGATAGTGCTGATAGTATAAGTATATATAACACATTGGAAAATGAAATTATTCCAACATATTATGATAGAGGTGCTGACGGTATTAGTCAAAAATGGTTAAGAAAAATGAAAAACTCTATTAAAACTGTTGGAGGCATTTATAATACTAATCGCATGCTATGTGATTATTTAAACAATTTATATATTCCTCAAATTCACGAAATCACATCTTCATACTCAAACGTTGAAAACGTTAAAAAGTTTGTTGAGTGGGAAAAACATATTCGTGAAAATTGGAAAGATGTTAAAATCTTAATGAATGATTCGTTAAATGAAATTTCAATAAATGCTGGAAACACTATTAATATGAGTTGCGTAGTTGATTTAGGTTCTCTATCGCCTGATGATGTAAAAGTAGAACTTTATTATGGAAAATTTGATGATAACGGTAAACTTGTAAATAGTGATTATTTAGAAATGCATTTAGAGAATAATGTAGAAGAACATTCATATGAATATAAAACTACATTTACGATTGATGATGGCGGTAACTATGGATATACATTCAGAGTTTTACCAAAACATCCATTACTTATAAATGATCAAGATTTATCTTTAATTAGATGGTTAGAAAAATAATGTAATCATTTCCAACCTAGTTTATAGCTTTAGAAAGGATTGGTGGTAATTTTGAGAAAAACTAAAATTGTTTGTACACTTGGTCCAGCGGTTGATGATTATAAAACTCTATCAAAGCTTTGTTCTTCTGGAATGAATGTAGCAAGATTTAATTTTTCACATGGTGATTATGAATCACAACAAAAAAGAATCGAACTTTTCAAAACAGTACGTGATGAATTGCAATTATATATTCCAATGATGCTCGATACAAAAGGACCAGAAATACGTATTGGCACTTTTGCTTCTAAAGATGGCGTAATGCTAATAGACGGAAATTATTTTACGCTATGTCATGATATGTGTGAAGGAGATGAAACAAAAGTTTTTGTTACTTATCCTTTTCTATCTAATGATGTAAAAGTTGGTACAACCATTTTAATTAATGATGGATTAATTCAATTAGAAGTAACTGAATTACTACAAGAAGATGTAAAATGTAAAATCATTCATGGTGGAAAATTAACAGATAGAAAAAGCGTAAATATCCCTGGCCTAAAATTAAATCTTCCGCTTCTTACAAAAAAAGATGAAGAAGATATTATCTTTGGTATTCAAAATGGATTTGACATTATTGCCGCGTCTTTCGTAAGAAAACCAGAAGATATTTTAGCAATTCGTGAAATTTTAAAAGAACACAATGCAGAACATATAAAAATTATTGCAAAAATAGAAAATCATGAAGGCGTAGAAAACTTTGATGATATATTAAAAGTAGTAGATGGCATCATGGTTGCACGTGGCGATTTAGGAGTAGAAATACCAATTGAACAAGTACCTCTTTTACAAAAAGAATTTGTTAAAAAATGTAATAGTAACGGAAAAATGGTTATAATTGCAACACAGATGTTAGAATCTATGATAGTAAATCCAAGACCAACACGAGCAGAAGTAAGTGATATTGCAAATGCTATTTTTGAGGGAACTTCTGCCATCATGTTATCTGGTGAAACTGCAAGTGGAAAATATCCAATTGAATGTGTAAGAACAATGCATACCATTGCAGAATCTGTTGAAAATAACACTAATTATTGGGAACGTTTTTCACAAAGAAATTATGATTATTTAATTCATCATACTCCAAACTTAATCGTGGGACATTCTCTTTGTGAAGTGGCAATGCAAGTTGGTGCAAAAGCAATATTTTCATTATCTTCACATGGTAATACGCCAATTGCTATTGCAAGTTTTCAACCAGGCTGTGCTATTTATGCGATTACTCATGATATTGCAACCGCTTCTCAATTAAACTTAACATGGGGTGTTACGCCTATTCTCGTTTCATATAATGACTCACCAGAAGAAATGATTAGGCAAGGTATTGAAAAAGCTAAAGAATATGGCTTTGTACAAACAAATGATACTATTTTAATCGGTGGTAGTGATACGCACGACAAGACCAGCATGATGGGATTTCAATCCAATAAGACCTTGGGCGGGATATATGTTATTTAGAGTCTTAGGTTGAAAAAGAATTGAGGCAATTTCTAGGCGGACAAACGAGGGCACCGGAGGCGTACAGATGGTACGTTG
>CANQLS010000024.1 GCA_947624765.1 uncultured Clostridia bacterium | reverse complement strand
CTTATAAAGAAGTATGTACAGGCGATCCTGCTACAGCTAATACAGAGGTAACGCTTAGTGATAGTACAACAAAAGTAAATATCGTGCAAATAAGTGGAACTGAAAATACTTTAGGATTAAGTTCATTACCAGACTATGTAGATTGGTTTATTAATGTAAAAACAGGTGAACTTTATTCTTCTACTTTCAGTTATAAGACGGGGTATAATACTCCAACAGGTTTAGTTGATTCAGCTTTAAAGACAGCACTTGATGCTTAATTATTAAAAAAATTAAAGGAGGAAAATTATTATGAAAAATCAAAAAGGTATTTCTTTGATTGCGTTAATTATCACAATTATCGTTATCATTATTTTAGCAGCTATCGTTATTGGTTCAATCCAAAACGCACCAGACCAAGCTAACTTTGCAAAATATTGCCAAGACTATTCAGAAATTCAATCAGCAGTATCAACTCAAGGAGCTCTTGTTTATGGACAATTAGCAGTATCAAAGAAAGTTGTAAATCTTTCTATTGAAAATGTTTATAGTTTGATTTGTACTGCAACTGCAATACCAACTGCCGATGGTGAAGGTACAATAACACTTGCTGACGTTGATACTACATCTACAAAAAAAGTTGACATTAGCGCAACTGCTAATATGCTTGGATTATCATCAGTTCCAAGTTATCAAACTTGGTCAGTTTCTTTAGTTGATGAAGATGGAAAAACAGTAGGAGAATTATCTTCAAATGGTTTCCATTATGATGGAAATGTTTACACATCACCAACAGAATATACAGCTGAATAATAAGTTAAAAATAATTTAACACATACATACAATGGCATATGCACTACGCTGTATATGCCTTGTATAATATATTAGGTTATTACAAAAATAATTTTTGGAGATTTAGAAATGAACGTTATAATATATATAGCAATTTTTACTATTGGTATTGTGTTTGGTAGTTTTTTTACATTAGCTGTGCACCGCATACCAAGAAAAGAAGATATTACACATGTTAGATCTTATTGTCCACATTGTAATCATCGTTTAGCTTTTTTAGATTTAATTCCATTATTTAGTTTCCTAGCATTAGGAGGCAAATGTCGTTATTGTAAAGAAAAAATACGAATTAGATATTTCTTATTAGAAGCTCTTTCAGGAATTTCATTTATACTAATTGCACTTTCGAGAGGTGTGTCTTATGATATGGCAATTCCAAATATATTAGAGCTTGTACTTGCTTATTTGTTAATAGCTGGAGTTTTTATAATTGCAGGAATTGATAAAGAAAGATTAGAAATTCCTAACGGATTAATTTTCTATGAATTGGCAATAGGAATTTTATGCACAATAATAGCTGGAAAAGAGTGGATAAGCCATATAGCTGGTTTTCTTGTAATACCACTTATATTGCTTGTAGTAAATCTCTTTATAAAGAAATTAAAAAAAGACGAAAACAAACTTCCATTTGGAATGGGAGATATTAAATATATAGCAGTAATTGGTTTATGCTTAGGCTTTGGTATGCAAGTAATTGCACTTTGCATTTCCGTATTGCTTATTGCACTACATATGATTTTTTCAAAAGCTTTACGAGAAAGCAACGAAATAGCATTTGGTTTTTATTTTAGTATAGCAATTGTACTTGTTGTAATTGCTAACCCGTTTTTAATTGATGTAGTTTCATGTATTGAAATGATGAGAATTATATAGCGATAGGAGGATAGGAATGAAATCGCAAAAAGGATATTCTTTAATTGAAATTGGAGTTGGATTAGCTTTAATTGCAATTTTTACATTTTGTAGTAGTGCACTTTTTAATGGTTGTTATAATAATCATCGTGTAATACAACAACGAAATATTGCTATTTCTTATGCTATAGCTACTATTGAAGATGCATTGCAAAGTGATTTAAATGAATTAGGTTTTACTGCAGATATGATAAATAGAGATAGTATTTTAGAAACAGCTAAAATTACTAATCAAGATCTTTTGGATGAAGGAAATTACGCGGTACCAGAAGATAAGGTGAAAGGTCCTAGTGATGATACTAATAATATGATTATTACCACTAAGATAAGGAGATTACCTGGTACAAAAACACAAGCTATGGATAGTACTGTTTTAAAAATTTCAGTTAATGTTGCTTATAAAATTAGAGTAAACGATGAAGAGTATAGAAACATTTCATTAGAAGCACTTAAAGTAACCAAGAAATAATGAGAAAAAAGTTTGGAGGGTGAAAAGTTGAAGAGTAATAGAGGTGTTACGCTTGCATCATTGACTATATATGTAATTGTAACAGGAATTGTTCTTGTGATGTTAGCATTTTTAAATGTGAATTTTTTTCAAAGAATATCTGATTTAACTGCACAAACTTCAGTTACAAATGAATATTCAAAGTTTTGTTCTTATTTCTTAAAAGATTTAAAATCTAGTGATAGGGTATTAGCTTATGATTCAAGTGAAATTGAATTTAGTAATGGTGCAAAATATGAAATTAAGAAAAAAGAAAATACCCCTGCGGATAAAGAAGATTATATGATTTATCGTAATGGTGTTGAGATTTGTGATAGCATTATAGGGCAGTATCTAGAAAATAATAGTAGTGGAGAGACAGTTGATACGCCATTTATAGATTATGATTTTTCTAAAAATACAGTTACTATGATTTTATATTTTTCAAATCGTGATAGTTATTCTTTTGAGTCGCAACAAACTTATCAAGTAGGAAAAGGTTATTGATATATTGTGTAAAAAATGTTAATTTCTTTTGAAATTATGATGTCTTTTGTGAATTATAATTTATTATTTAGGAGGATAAAATGTTAAAGTCAAAAAGAGGTTCGGTTACTATTGTTGCTTATGTGGCTATGTTATTTTTTGCAATGTATGGAATTATAATATTTAGTAATAGTGTAACTTCATATACTGTTCAAACACAGGCAATTGAAAATATTCAGCGTGCATATACAGAGAATGCAACTCTTGAAAATATGCAGTCAATTTATCAACTATATTCAACACCAATTTCATGATTAATTAGTAATTATTTGAAATTTTTTGTTTCTTATTGACTTATTTTTTGAATATTATAAAATATTATTAGAGATTGTTTTGTGATACAAAAGAGGAGGAATAAAAATGGCATTGTTTGAAAGTTCAGTAAAGAAGGCACCCCTAGGTATTGAGTTAGTTAGGAGAGGAATTATTACAGAGAAAGATATTGATACGGCTTTTTCTTATCAACGTGAGCACCCTAATTTGAAATTAGGAGAAATATTTCATATATTAAAATTAGCAAATGATGAAGAATTATTAAATGCCATTGGTGATATTTTAGATGTAAAGCCAATTTTAATTGATCCTAATAGCATTGATATTAAATTTACAGATTACATATCTATGGATATTATTCGTCAGAATAAAGTATTACCATTTGCTGTTGAAGACGGAAAAGTAAAGGTAGCTTTTGCAGATCCAGGTGATAAAGAGCTTATTAAAATGGTTCGTCTTATTTTGTTAAATAAGAATTTAACTATGGAAATGTATGTTACTTTTGCTTCTATGATTGATGATGTAATTAAAGCTATTGATGAGAAAGCAGAGAAAACAGTAGTATATGATACTTATGGTCAAGATACTACACAACTTATTGATAATATTATTCGTTCTGCTATGGTTAAGAGAGCAAGTGATATTCACTTTGAACCAATGGAAGATAGAGTTCGTATTCGTTATCGTATTGATGGTGAATTAATTGAGATTACTTCACTTGATAAGGATAAACAATCGCAGATTATTGGTAGGTTGAAAGCAATTTCTAATATGCACCAAGAGAAACAAGAGTCTCAAGATGGTAGAATTATTCTTTATCCAGATTATAATATTCGTGTATCTTCACAGAAAAATATTTATGGTGAAAAATTTGTTTTGAGGTTGTTAAAGAAGAATGCAAATATTAAAGCTTTATTTGATTTAGGTTTCCCAGATGATCCAGTAATTATTGATAGATGTTTTAATAGAAGAAACAGTATTGCTTTAATTGCTGCTCCTACTGGTGAAGGTAAAACAACTACATTATATAGTGTTATGTCGTTTTTAAATAGGCCAGCTATTAATATTACTACTATAGAGGACCCAGTAGAAATTAGAATTAGAGGATTAAACCAAGTAGAAGTTTCTCCAAATGAGGGATTTGCAGCAGCTTTAAGAACTATTTTAAGACAAGACCCTGATGTTATTCTTGTAGGAGAAATAAGGGATAGAGAAACTGCTGAAATTGCTATTCAAGCAGGACAAACAGGACATTTCGTGTTATCTACTATCCACACCGTTGATAGTATTGAGGCAATCACAAGATTAAGAAAATTAGGTGTTTCAAGCTATGATGTTGGTAGCGTATTAGTTACTTGTATTGCACAAAGATTAGTAAGAAGAGTTTGTAAGGATTGTGCTAAGGAAAGAGAATTTACAAAAGAAGAATTAGAAGAATTTGAAAAGATAGGTAATAGATATAATTATAAATTTGATTTAGAAGGTAAGCATACATATCAAACTGTTGGTTGCGATAAGTGTAATCATACAGGATATTATGAAAGAATTGCAGTTATCGAAATTTTAAATGTTGATGATAAAATTAAAGATATGATTATTGCTGATGAGCCTGCAAGTGAAATTAGAAAGATTGCATATGAAGCAAATTATCGTCCTTTAGTTGTAGATGCATTTAATAAAGTGTTAGCAGGTATTACTACTATTGATGAGGTTAAGAGAAAGCTTGCTTATTAATATATAAAGAGGGGGGAGAGCGGTCATGCCACAATATAGATACAAAGCGATTACAAAAGGTGGTCAAATTGTAAGAAATAGAATAGATGATACAAACCAACAAAGCGTGGTTAACCGTTTAAAATCAAATGGCTTAACTCCGATTTCAATTGAAAAGATAGAAGTGCGATTACCAAGTTTTCTAACTTCTAGACGTCAGAAAAAGAATAAGGTTACAACAACGGCAGCTAGCCATAATGCTATTAAGAAGTTGCAAGAGAAAGAGGCAAAAAAGAAGAAGAGTGTAGGCGATGAATTTAAATTAGATCTTTCATTTTTGCAACAAGTAAAACCAGATGATGTTATTGCTTTTACACAAAGTTTATATCTTTTAAAGAAAGCAAATTTTACAAACGTTAGAGCATTGACGACACTGCTAGAAAATACTACTAATCCTGCAATGAGAGATATTGTAGAAGATATTCTAAACGGTGTTGAAGCCGGAGAATTTATTTATTCTACTATGGAATATTATTCAAAAGTATTTCCAGATATTTATATTAGTATGATAAAGGTTGGAGAATTAGGTGGAACACTAGTTAAATCTTTAGAGCAGGCATTAAAGTATTTGGAAGATTCAACGAAAATAAAAAGAACTGTAAGAAAAGCAATTTCGGGACCATTGTTCCAATCTGGATTTTTATTAGCAATGTCTGTTGTGTGCGTTATTATGGGACTTCCAGTTATGCAGAGACTATATGGAGAATTTGGCGTAGAAGACCAAATACCAGCTGCAACTGTTGCATTCTCAAACTTTATTTTAGCATTGGGAAAATATTGGTATTTAACAATTGGAGTAGTTGCAGGACTTATTGGATTGTTTATTTTCTGGAAATCAACACCAGAAGGACACTTCCAATGGGATAGATTTAAGCTTCGTATGCCGATTTTCGGACCATTAATTTTAAGATTAAACTTACAAAAGTTTTTCAAAGCTTTACAATTAAACTTAGCAAACAATTCAAAATTGCAGGATGCAATTGAACTTAGTAAGAGCGTTATTCAGAACTATATGTTATTGTCCATTATTGAAACTGCACAAAGTAACTTGCAAGTAGGTGATTCGTGGATTGCGCCATTCGAAGATTATCCAGACTTTCCACCAATGGTATTAGAGATGTTGAAAATTGGTATGGAAACAGATATGGTTGAGATGATAGATAGAATTGTAGAATTTATTGAAGAAGATATTCAAATAACAATGAATAGAATTATAAAAACACTACCTGAAGTTGCTAACGTAGTAATGGGACTTGTATTAATAGCATTCGTTATTGTAGTATTAAAACCAATTATGGACGTATATCTAGGAACATTCTTAACACAAAAATACCTATAGACGTTTAATTTGGAAAAGTAAATTTAAACGGAGAAAGTGTAGCGGCGGCCATTGGCCGCCTAATTTTTTGAGGTACATTTTAATGGAGAAAATGTAGGGGCGGTCATTGGCCGCCCGAAATGTCTTTCTCTTGTATATGGCAAAAATCATGTTATGACTGTATCATAATATATTTTATAAATTGAAAACAAGAAAAATGTTTTAATTTTTCGGGCGGCCAATGACCGCCCCTACGGCTGCACTGACATGAATTTGGAAAATATAGCAGAAATTCTCCAACAACTTTCTCTTGCATAATCTACCAACTTTGCGTTATACTATGAAATAGAATGGGAGGAAGTTATATGGACGAAAAAACGGTAGAATTATTTGAAGGAATTTCATTACATTTTATCCATACAGAACGATTTAAAACAGATTTTATTGCTATTTTTATGTTTGATAATTTAAAACGAGAAACTGTTACTATGAATGCGTTGATACCAGCGGTTCTTAGGAGAGGCACCAAAAATATGCCTACAATGAAAGATATAAATATTTCATTGGAAAAAAACTATGGTTCTGTGTTAGATGCTAGTAGTGATAAAATAGGTGATAAGCAAGCATTGCAATTTTATATTACTTCTATTAATAATCAATATACATTTACAAACGAAGATTTACTTAGTAAAAATATGGATTTGCTTTGCGATATTATTTTAGAGCCTAAATTAGAAAACGGAGTTTTTGATAATAAATATGTTGAACAAGAAAAAGAAACGCTTAGGGAACTAATCAAGAGCAAAATTAACAATAAAGGTTCTTATGCAAATATAAGATGCGTTGAAGAAATGTGTAAGAATGAACCTTATGGATTATATAAATTTGGTTATGAAGAAGATTTAGCAAATATTACATCAGAAAATTTATATCGTCAATATGATAATATAATGTCTACATCTGAGATACACATTTATGTTTCTGGAGATGTAAATGAAAAAGAAGTTATAGATAAATTAAAAAATCGTTTTGAAAAAATAAAAAGAAATTATGATGCTACTCGTATAGAGGAGTTTAAAGCAAATGAGGTTGCAGAGCCTAAGATTGTCATGGAAAGTCAAGATGTAACACAAGGAAAACTAGTTATAGGGTATAGAGTTATTAATCATGATGTGTTAGAAGATATGTATCCACTTATCGTTTATAGTGCAATTTTAGGTGGTACACCGTCATCTAAACTATTTCAAAATGTTAGAGAAAAGGCTAGCTTAGCATATACAACACGTTCGTCTTATTTAAAGCATAAAGGAATTGTTTTAATTTCAGCAGGAATTGAAATAGATAATTTTCAAAAGGCTTTAGATTTAATAAACGTGCAAGTAGAAGATATGAAAAACGGAAATTTTTCAGAAGAAGATATGAACGATGCAAAAATTTCTTTAGAGAATGCGTATGAATCTTATTTAGATGAACAAACATCAATTATAAATTTATATATGGGGCAACGCTTACTTGGCAATGTGCAATCTATTCCCGAAATGATTAAAAATATGAAAGATGTTACAAAAGAAGAGGTAATGCGTGTTGCAAAAGAACTACAATGCGAGATAATTTATTTTTTGAAAAATGATAAGGAAATGGAGAGTTAAAATGACTATAGAAAAATTAAATGAAAAAATGTATCGTAAGCATTTAAAGAACGGGTTGGAAGTTATTTTAATGCCTAAAAAAGGTGCAATAAAAAGTTATGCAGTCTTTGCTACGCATTTTGGTTCTATTAATCATAAGTTTGTACCATTAGGAGAAGAGAACCTTTTGACTGTGCCTGATGGCGTTGCACATTTTTTAGAGCATAAATTATTTGAGCAAGAAGATGGTGTTAATGCATTAGATAAACTTTCTAAGATAGGTGCCAATGCAAATGCTTATACAACTTTTAACCATACTGCTTATTTGTTTGAATGTACACAAAACTTTGATGAAGCACTTGAGATTTTACTACATTTTGTTCAAAATCCTTATTTAACTAAAGAGAATGTGGAGAAAGAGAAAGGAATTATTGGTCAAGAGATAAAAATGTATGATGACGATCCAGATTGGCAGTTATTTTTTGGATTTTTGAATTGCTTATATAATGAACACGCAATTACAAAAGATATTGCCGGAACTGTAGAAAGCATTGCAGAGATTACACCAGAAATTTTATATAAATGTTATAACACTTTTTATGATTTATCAAATATGGTTTTATGTGTTGTTGGAGATTTCGATGAAGAAAAAGTTTTGTCTATAATCGAAAATAATGTGAAGAATGAAAATGAAAAAGAAAAAATTCATAGAGAAAATGATAAAGTAGAAGAGGGGATTAATAAAAAACGTGCAGAAAAAGTAATGGATATTAGCATGCCAATGTTTATGTTAGGCTTTAAAGATGATTTTTTAAAGCAAATGATTAATGTTGGTTTTGACTATGAAAATAGCGAACTAGTAAAAAGGCACGTTGCAATTGAAATTATTTTTGAAATGCTAATTGGCAAGAGTACAGAATTATATGAAGATTTATATAATAGTGGACTTATACAAAAAGAGCTTGGCAGCGATTATACTTTTGAGGAAAATTATGCATATAGTTCTATTACTGGTGAAAGCAAAAATGTTGAATTAGTAATACAGAAAATTTTAAATAAATTAAGAGAAATGAAAGAGAATGGCATTGATGAAAACGAATTAGAGCGAATTAAAAAAATGTTATATGGAGAATATGTTTTCCTTTTCAATGATGTTTCTAAAATCGGTAGTATAGTTGTAAGCGATTATTTTAAAGGCGTAAATTCTTTTGACTATGTAGACTGGTATCGTAACATTCAAAAAGAAGACGTTGAAAAAGTGCTAAAAGAACACTTTGACGAAACAAAAATGGCAGTATCAATTGTAAAACCACAGTAATGAAGAGTGGGGGTGGGGTATGATTCATCCGATTACGTTTCCGAATTTAGGATTGGAGTTTACAATTTCTCCAGTTGCTTTTAATTTGTTTGGTAAAGATATTTATTGGTACGCTATTTTTATTGTATCTGGAATTTTAATTGCACTTTTCTTAGGGAAAAAAGATGATGGCAAGTATGGGCTAAAGTGGGATACGATATTAGATTTTATTATGATTGCTTTGGTCGTTGGCTTCATTTGTGCAAGAATTTATTATGTGGTATTTCGTTGGGACTATTATCAAAATCATCTTTCAGAAATTTTGCAAATATGGCATGGAGGAATTGCAATTTATGGTGGAATATTAGGTGCATTACTTACCGCTTATATTTATTGTAAGAAAAAGAAAATTAGTTTTTTAAGATTATGCGATTATTGTGCACCGTATTTACCATTAGTGCAGGCAATAGGAAGGTGGGGGAACTTTGTAAATCAAGAAGCATATGGGGCTATAACAAACTCATTCTTCAAAATGGGTATTTACGATGTTACCTCAGGTGGATACATATTTGTTCATCCAACTTTTTTATATGAGTCCTTATGGAATTTATTAATTTTTATAGTGCTTATGATATGGCGTAAAAAAGATACGAAAAAAGGCGAAATATTTTATGGATATATGTTCCTTTATGGAGTAGGGAGAGCAGTTATAGAAGGCTTGCGTAGTGACTCTTTGTATTTGTTTAATTTTAGAATTTCACAAATATTAGCTATATTTTTTGCTATATTTTTTGGAATTTTATTGTTAATTGAAAGAAAAAAGAAAAAACTATTGACAAAAACGGAAAAATATGGTAAATTTTAACATATACAAATGAGAAACGATGAAATAAGGAGGATGGAATATGAAAAATAATAAAGAAATTTGTAAATTAAGAGATAAGTTGCAACATTTGATTTTGAGTGGTGCTGATTATAATGAAATATGTGAAGTAAGTAGGGAATTAGATGAGTTAATAGTGGAGTACTATAAGTAGATTAAAAAACTTAGTAAATAGTAAAGAGAGAAAAATAATTTTCTAAGAAAAGTCATGCTTTCGCATGACTTTTCTTAGATCTTCTTTAACTATTAATTAATGTTCAGCTTCTTCTGACTTTTCTTCAGTGCCTGTTTTTTCTGTTGGTGTTGTCGGAGTAAAAGTTTCGCCACCTCTTGCATCTTTTCCGCTATCAATTTCTTCTCTAAGTGATCCTAGTCCTGCTTTTTTATCTATTTCTTTTGCTTCTTCTTCGGATGAACCACTAGGAGATGGTAAAGCACGAGTACTAAACTTTAAAGAGTAGGCTAGTTTTGGATTAAATAAACTCCTAAACATATGAAGTTTATCAATTTCTACTTTGGATGGTTGATATTGTTCTTTTGTACCTGGATAAAAATGAGGTTTTTCGTCTCTACCGTTAGTTGCTATTTTCAAATCTTCTGGTGAAATTGCTGTACACATTGCTAATATTTTTTCTAAGCAAGTGTCATAATGACTTGAGTTTTCATCTCCTGCTTTAAATTCTTGTTTGAATTCTTTAATTAATTTTTTCTTAATTTCTCTCATACTGCTTTTTGAGTTATATCCAGCAGCATCCCACAATTTTTCATCTTTCATAGATTCATCAATTAATTTTTCATATGATTTGATAGGGTTATCCAAAAAGTCGTTTATTGGTTTATCTTCAATAAAATGATATCCTTTTATTGAACCATCTGAATTATATTCCTTACTGATATAACTGATTTTGTCTCCTTTTACTTTTGCAACCAAGCCCTTATCACTAAAATATTTTGTAGGATCAAGCCCTTTACTTAGTGGAAGAAAATATTTATCTTCAGATGTTGGTGAGGCTACAGGTGTTGACTCTCCTGGAGTTGATGGCGATACAGGTGCTATTGGAGTTGATGGTGCTTTAGGTGCTGTTGGAGTTGATGGTGCTTCAGGCGTTTTTGAATCTGTTGCACCTGATGGATCCTTGGGTGATGGTGAATCTACTGGTTTATCTTTTGAAAGTTTCTTATATTCTTCGTATTTTTCAGTTAATAACATTTCCAAAGATTTACTATTTTTAAGTTCATATTCTTTTGTTAATTCATTAATTTTTGTATTTAATTCGGAAAGTGTCGGAATACCATTTAACTCCGTTTGTATGTCTCCGATTTCTTTTAATTTTGCTTTATACGCTTCAGAATCTTTGCCATCTATTATCTCAATTTCTTCTAATTCTTTCTGCTTTTGCTTAAGAGTTGTACTTAATTCACGTCTTTTATTTTTTAAATCTTTCCAATTATTTAAATTATTCAAGTCTTCTTCAATTTTATCTGGTTCATATTTTCTTGAGCGAGCTTCATCTAAACTTATTAGTGCTTCTTTTTCTTTTTCAGCAATAAGTTTTGTAAGTTCGTCATAGCTAAGATACTTATTATCCTTTACTGCAAGTGAAAGTAGTTTACAATAAGAAGCTAAAATATCTTTTAAATCATCTGATGCCATCGATTTATCTTTCAAATCATCATATTCTTTTAAGTATCTTGAATATGCTTTTTGTAATTGTCTTAGACCTACTATTTCAGCATCGCCATCTAAAACTCTATTTTTTCCACCTTCAACAGGGGAAAACGCATTATCTATTTGATTATTTCTTCTTTCAAGTAGATTGTCAGCAGAAAGAGTTTCCAAATCATATTTTAACATACTAAGCTTAGCATAGTTAATAATATATTCTTTGGCATCTGCACGAGAAACTGGTTTGGCACCAGGTGCCTTAATTTTATCAGCCAAGCTGGCTAGTTCTTTTTTAAATTTTTCTGAGTCCACAATATTCACCTCCTAAGATTCTAAATTATCGGCCATAACATCTAAAACTTCATCTAGTAAGTCTAAAATTTCTTCTTTGTCATTGTCCGATAAAGAATTGATAAATTCTGGCGTTGCCGTTTTAATAATTTCGTCTACTTTTTCTTTTAAATCATTTTCCATAATTATCATCATCCCTTTCATAAAAATACAAAATTTTTCAAACTTTGTTTTATAGTCGCAAATACTATAATAGAATTATATCAGAAAAATGGCAAAAAATCAAGAATTTAGGCGAAAAAAAGAGATTAGGCGTTACTAGATAATAGTTTTATCCTAAATAAGTCTTCAAAGTCATGTCAATGCGAGTGTAGGGGCGGCCAGTGGTCGCCAGTGTATTTCAATAACTGCCTCGAACTATTGTCGAAATTTGTCAAATATTGCGATGAAAATAAATTGACAGACAGAAGACTAATTTGTAAAATGAAGTTGATTTCATACAAACGGGGCGAAGTATGATTAATAATCATATTTTACCCATTTCAATGTAACATTCGTTA
>CANQLS010000023.1 GCA_947624765.1 uncultured Clostridia bacterium | reverse complement strand
GAATCTATATAAAATTGTTCACTTATGCCCAATTTTTCTACCATATCCTGCATGACATACTGAGCCATTGTAGAACGACAAATATTGCCGTGGCAGACGAAAAGTATTTTTATCATAATAATTGTCTGTTCCTTTTTACCCGGGAATACCTATTTCGTTTTTAAGAAAATAATTTATTTATGAACCATTGTTTTTAAGTTTACATAAAACTTGAAACAGTCTCAAGGCTTGCGAAGATTTACCTTTTTATTCAAACACTATGGCATATATTAGACTCACAGACCTTTATATTATTGAAATTCTGCTTCAAAAACCAGTCTTCTAAATTATTTTTTACTTGTGAAAATCCCTCTTTTGTCTCTGGCCCCACTATAATACGATTAATACTCTTTACTGTAAATGGTACATCAATATACGGAACTTTTCTATTTTCTTTAACAAAATACCCCGTATCAAATTTTTTCGGTAATTGATTTCTCCTATTTATTTCTTCAGGAACTATCAGTACTGCCCTATACTCATCTTCCGGCGAGAAACTTTGATCTTTCATAAAAATTCGCATATTATTCATTGCACTAATCAAAATCGTTTGTATCATATTCTTTCTACACCACTCGTCTGGAATTAAAGTAAAAATATCGCAAATATCTTCCAAAAGTGCGTTTATACACTGCTTTTTATCATGTTCCTGATACCATACTTTCCCGAATATTATCTTTATTTGTTTGTCCACCATCATACATCGTTCTAAATTTTTAAATTCAATAGATACGCCATCATTTTTTGCATATTCGCTCCACATATTAGGCAAATCACCATGTAACGATAAAGAACATGTATATACTTTGCAGATTGGTTCTATGCTATTTAAATCTCGTTTATTATCAATAGGCGGATAAAAAGGATATCGTTGAGAATAAGTTTCCAGTTTTGTATATATATCCTCATCATTTAAAATATCATATAATTGTTCATCCAGAAAATTTTTTTGTTCTTCAATCACTTGTTTTAATAAAGAAATTGCATTCACAAATTCTGTCGTATCTTTCAAATATTGAACATCAGTAAATCGCAACTGTTTATTCTGTACAATAGTTTTCAATGTATCTATAGAACAATAATGAAAAAGTTTATTTCCCCAGTTTCCTGCACCATCTATTGCATAATAGTCAATCACTGATTTATACATATCTTTAAGAGGTGCCAATGTATAATTTTTTGATGTAAGAGTTATATATTTCGCATATGTAACACTTCCACCCATCTTTTCCATATTCATAGTTTTCTCCAACCCAACTTACCAAATATACTTATCATTTACACTATAGGTATTTATTTCACATATCTCCTAGTAATCGCCTTTAACTAAACTGATATTAAATTCTCCAAATTGCAAATTTTCACTTATACCATTTTCAAAACTTCATAAATTGCATTTAGACAATCTTTTATTGTTAACGCCTTCCCATTTTCAAAGAAAACAGACGTAACAAGGCGATTTTTGCAGCTTTCTTGAGTGGATAACTCCTCATCAAAAATATCTTTAATCTCATCTAAATAAAGACCTTGTGAGATTTCTGTTTGCTACTCAAACTCGCAAAGTTTGATGTGATTTTAATTCAATTTTTATCATTTTCTAAACTTTTAAATTTAGAAAATTACAGCTTTTCTACATATTATTTTTTGTTCCATACATTTTTACTACCAATCCAGTACCAGCGTTTTTTTGCCATTATTATATGTAGTTCCGATGGCTTGCAGGTCTTGGACTATTCAAAGAATAATCGTTCAGTGGTTTGCAAGTTTACCTAGGGAAATTATAAATCAGGCGGTGAAATATGACAATGAGAAATTTTGTGGTACTAATCGGTCGTACCAAATTTCGAATTATTTATTCTTTAATCAATTAACTATTTGATGAGTAGTTTCTGTCATTAATATTATTCGTTCTCTTCAAATAATAACTCCGACTTTATTCTTCATATCTTGTACTCGTCAAATCAATAGGTATGGCATCCTTCATTAAATCACTTAACTTTTCCATCTCACCCTCAAAGTCTCCTGTCTTTTCATAAGACTCATACAATGCTGAAACCGATACGGATGGTGATGCATTTTCGTGTCCAGGAATTCCTAAAAGAGATACCTGATTAACTGCCTTATTAACCTTCAATGTTTCTTTGATTACCACCTGTGTATTTGCAAAATCGCTACCAAGGTAATGCTTCAACTCGCTCTGAACTCTGTCCTTAAATTCTTCGTAGTTCATTTCTTTATCCTCCTGAAATTTAATTTTTGAGAAAGAAAAAACGCCAAGCTAAACCTACTTCTCATAAGTCTATTCTTGGCGTTTATATGCTATCTCTATTTAATTTTGTTTCTGTCGATCCCGGGTTACCTGACACATATATAATATCATGAATCATGCAAATCTCCTAAAACTGACACTGATAAATTAAGCGATATTTTACAGTCTCACTGATAAATTTCAGAATAGTAAGAAAAAAACTTGTGTCATCTTGACACAAGTCTTTCTCTTATACACAATATGCTTATTATAATAATAGCTATAATTATTCGAGATTTCTTACTTTTCTCTTTCTTCTAAATATAATTATACCAGAACATCCTGCTAACAATAGGATAGTTGCGCCGATACCTAAATAAAGTCTAAAGTTACCTACTCCAAGATGTGATATCTCTGGAATATTGTATTCATTACCTGCATAATCAACTAATGAAATACCAATACTATGACTTCCATCTTTAATAGGAAATTCCAAAGTATTTTCAGAAGAATCATAATTATATTCTACTTTTTCGCCATCAACATATACAAAACTGCTATTGACATCAATCTTTTCACTAATGTTTGTAATTTTGATTGATTTGTCACCTAATCCTTTCATCCATCCCCAATTGTGGAAATATGATGGAAGTTCACATTCAGGTGCAATATTATCAATATGAATCTGTCCTAATTCAATTCTGCTATCATTATTATTTACTGTAAGGTAGAAAGTTGCATCTGTGTCCTCTTGATAATGGTCTTTGAAGTAGTCTTTAGATAAAATATATCTATATACACCTGCTCCATAAACTTCTTCTTTGGTTGAACATTCTACTCCTGTGTCAGTAATATCACCATCATTACTATTTAATGTAATTGATGTTTTAGAATCATCTTTTGTTAAAACTGCAATGTTTAGATCTTCAAAGTTATCAGGTCTCTTACTTAATGGACCATCTTCATCTTCAATAGAATACCATCCAGTACCAATTTTTCCATCTGTACCAGGAATACTGTTTTCTATGTATGCAAGCACATCTGTTTTCATCATATGTACATATGTATTATTATTTACCTTGCTTGCATTTCCCGCCTTGTCATATGCAACCATTTCAACAGCATAGATTCCATCTTTTTCAAATTCATCTAATTTGAATTCTTTTTTATCAATAGATTTCTTAACCGATATCGGTTCAACTTTTGATAATTTTTTCCCTTCTGAATATTCAGGGACATACTTTACAATTTCATATTTGATATAATCAAAATTTGCATCATAATATTCTACTGTTGGCAAACTATCTTCTTTTCTACTTTCATCATAAATTTCAACAGTATTGGTCCTTTTCTTGTCAACACTTTCTCCATTTATCAATAGAACTTCTGGTGCAGTTGTATCAATTTCGAATACTACCGTGCTATCTGTTTTACCTTCATTTTCAGATAAATCAGATGGTTTTATTTCAACTTTATAGATTCCATCCCTCTCAAACTGTAATTCAATTGAGTGTACATCACCTTTGTCGTCCCATCCTTTTCCACTATATGCAGCATAGCTATACTTTTCAGTACCATTTAAATTTTGTCCTTGCCCTGGTTGTTTTTCCCATACGTTTAAGTTCATTAATTCAGAATCAAAATTATGTTCTGTTACTGTAATTGTAGCTGTTTTCTTTTTATTAAAATAATTTCCCTTTTTCGATTCAGTATTGTTAAACGAAGAAAAATTAGTTGATATGCTAGGATTTGTAGTATCTACAATAAAGTCTGTTGCATATGACTCTTGACCTTTTTTCTGTCCATTTTCGAATACTGTAGCTTCATGTCCAACAATATCCTTTCCTGATATGTGAACTGAATAATCTCCTTCTGGGTAATCTATAGTTGCAACATAACTATATTTCCCCTTCTCTTTAACAAATTTTGGTTTAACACTATTATTGTTATATGAATCATCGACAACAAAATCAATTAACTTCTCATCAAAATTTCTTTCTTCTACAGTAATGATCATTATAGCCTTTTTAGAATCATTATAGTATTTTGGATTACTCTTAACACCATCTGCAAAATCCACTCTAATAATTGGCTTTGTTTTATCAATTGAGAATTTCTGTGTTTTACAATTTTTGGTTACATTTCCTGCACGGTCTGCTGCCTTAAAGTGTGCCTCGATATCATTATCATCGGCTTCAAACACAAATTTCTGTTTTACCTCAACAACAAGATTCTTATCCATTTTGGTGATTACCCAACCATTTTCTAATTTATCACCTTCTTTATATCCTTCATTTGCAAGACTAATAGTTTTCTTTTCAACTTTATTGTTTTCAGCATCCACATAATATTCAAGTGTCTTAATACCTGATTTTGTATCTCTTATAGTTACATTTACCGCAACATTTTTAGCATATAAATTGTTACCATTATTGTCTTTATATTTTGTATCTTTTAATGGTGATATTTCAATTTCTGGTGAATTTTCATCTTCAACATATCCTAATGTAGTAACTTCTTTTGATATATTACCCACCATATCAACAGCTTTAATAAATATCTGTCCTTTAAAGTCTTTTGGAACGTCAATCCGAGCCACACCATTTATAATAACTGCTGTTTTTTCATCAGTTTTTTCTTTTTTACCGTTATTATACGATACCAATTTGTAATCAATTCTGTCTAACCCAGACGATGGTTTTTCGTCAGACGTATCTATTTTCAAATAAAATGTACTATTAAAATAAAATCCATATTTCAATCCTGTCACAAAATCGTCTGTTGATAAAATATCATCTGCTGATTTTTTTGAAAAAGTGACTTTATCAACATTTGGTTTTGTTTCATCTATGTTAAACTCTTTTTTATTATTAACTTGAATATTTCCCGCATTATCTGAAATTTCAATTTTGATTTTGTAATTTCCGTCTTCTGCCTCACCAACTTTATCTATAATATAATCTGTTGTAAAGTTGTATATCAAAGACGTTTCGTTTTTGTTCAAATTCTTAGATGTTTCAATATCTATTATCTTCTTTCCATTTACATCCTCTTTAATTTCAACATCATTAACAAAGATTTTTACATATCTAATTCCAGATTGCATATCCTGAAATTTAACTGAAATATCTTTATTTTTATGATACCATACCTGATTATCTGCTCTTTCTCTTCCGTCACTCTTAGGTAAGTTAATATCAATTTCAGGAATTATATTTTCCTGCATAATAAAATAATTATCAGTACTATTTCCATCACCGTCCTTAATAGTTGGTGAATATTTACTATTCTTTCCATATTTATCATATGCTACTATTTCAAATTCACAATTAAAAACATCAGAATCAACTGGGAACGGCAAAATACATTCATATTCGCTTTCTGTTTTTAATAATTTGCGAACAATTTTAGTATCATTTTTATAATATACAAATTCTACATAATCGATTCCACTATCACCCTCTACATCACTAGCTTCGACCTTAAATTTTACAGATGTATTCGAATAAATACCTGTATAAAGCAAATTTAATGATGATTCAAATAATGTAGCTTCCCCTTTATTAATTGAGATACTTTTTATCTCTGGATTTTCTTTATCTATAAAGCATGTATATATATCTTGAGAATTGTTATTATTTCCTGATTTTCCTTCAACATATCCCACTATTCTAATTTCATTTTCATTACTTTGTAAATAATCCTTTACTGGAATCTTGAGAGAAACTGTAAGTGTATCATTTATATCATTTATAGTTTCATCATAATTATATTCATGTTCATTTATTTTAAAACTAACATCTGCAATGTCTGATATTGACTTTGTTACGGTTGCTGTAATTTCTAATTCGTCATCAATATCATACCAATCTTTATTATCGATTAAAATAGCTTTTGGTGAATTAACTTTATATGAAATACTTGGTACACTATGGTCAACATAAATTATATATCCTTCTTCATATATGTTGCCGCAATTATCTGTTATAACTGCTTTAATAGTGTGTTTTCCATTTTCTAATTTACTTGTATCGATTGAAATGTTACTGTTTTTTTCCTGTGTACTAAAAGACTCTTGCGAATAAACACTTGTTATTTCTTCAACTGTATCCTTAATTGTTATTGTATTTATTCCACTATCTTTGTCTTCAACTTCAATAATAAAATTGCCACCATTATTGTTAAACCAATATTGCCCATTACTGTTTACTGCATTCTTATAGTCAGGTTTTGCTGATGGTTCTACTTTTTCCATATAATAGCTATCTTTTTTACTATTATCGATATCAGATATTTTCTTTGTTGCTTCATATCCATTTTTATCCTTTGCACGAACAGTTAATACATCTGCACTAATACTATCGTTTACCGTATACACATAATAACCATCTTTCAAAGTCATATTGGCAATAAATTTGTCTCCATCATATAATGCCACTGCATCGTCGTCAGTACTCATACCTGCTACTTCAGCACCGGGCTGTGCAACATCTATAGCCTTTACTTTAACTGTAAATGCCTTTCTCACAATACAAATTTTGTTATATAAGATTGTTGATATTTCTTCAAATGTCTCTGATTTTGCAGTTGTTGAATTAGCTGTTGGAGCAACATATGGTTCGAACGATACACTATTGATACTTGGGCCTACGTTATCGCCATATTTTGTCTCGAAGTCCCTAGTCGAGCATTTATATTCATTTCCTGCATTGTCAGTGATAATAAAATCTACTGTGTGGGCTTTTCCATCAATGCTTTTCTCAAATTCTTCCTTATTTTGGGGTTTATGACTATTATTCCCATTTAATGGATACTCAATTTCTTTACCATTATCTACTTTATATTCGATTTTTTTAATTCCAGTATTTTCATCTTTAAATTCTGCTGTTACATTTGTTCTTGCATATTCAATGTTTCCATCTTTCCAAGTATTAACTAATACTTTGCCACTTTCTTTAATAGGAGTAATCGAATCTATTTCTATTTTTTTTACACCATATGTAATACTATTTTCCTCTAAAGATGCCTCTATGTCTTGAATCACTTCTGTTGTATGTGAATTGCTTTTTACTCCAACGCAATATTCGCCAACCGAATAAAGATTGCTTGATACTTCTATATTCAAGTTAGTTTCAGCCACATACACTCCCCATCTATCATTTGGAATTACATCAATACTTTTTATTGCTTCTTTTTCTTCTCCATTTTTTCTATATAGTGTAAATGTTTGTACATCTCCACTAGAACTACTCGTATTGACTGAAACACCCAATTCTTTAGAAGTCAAAATGCGTTCCTTAGATATATCAGCCGCATTACCCGTATCCAAAGTTACTCCGTCAATTGTTAAACTAGAAGTATCTTCAGCTTTTGCTTCTAATATGCAAAAAGTATTACAAAAATTGATAACAAGAATCAATACTAGTAACAATGACAATTTGTTTTCTAATCTTTTCATAATTCTCTCCTCTTTCGTTTTTATTTATTATTAAATGTATGAGAAAGTGCTTTATATGAATTTCCCTCTACATATTTCCCATTTCTTATTTTTTTACCAGGTCTTTTATATTTGTACAAGCATAAACTTACCCCATATATAAATGAAATTACCACAGTAATAATAAAAATAAACATCATCCACTTTATCATTGGTGAATTATATTTGATATCTGTTGACACAATAAAATTTTCAAAGTTACCTGTGATTACTATTCCTAATACTAACAGTATTATTATGATCATTCCATAGATAACTGTTAGATATGCCGGCTTCCAAGCATAAACGGCAATTTTTTTTGTTTCATCATTCCATATTTTTTTAATTAATTTCTTAATACCGTTCATTTGCTCACCTCATTTCAATTTGATCAAAAAATTCTAGTATTTCACTTCTAGTCTTTTCTGAATTGCTACTTATTATATTAATTGCCTCATCGTGATTTAATGTATTTTTTAATCTTACAATAATTGAATGAAATTCTTTACTATCCTTATTTTTAACCAAAATATTATAACCGGAAATAATATTTTTTTCATTATTGGAATTATAACCTTTAATCTCAATGTCATAGATTACCTTTGAAATATCATATCCTAATGAATTATCTGGTTCCTTTAATTTCACCATATTTTTAATTATTTCACCATATCTTCTATCATCAGCATTTATGATAATATCATCTATATAACCGGAAATATCAATTGAATCATCCATTTTATCTAATAAATTTATCAATACATTTCCTTCTGCGGAATCAATCAGGTTATCATTATCTAATAGGAATTTGTATGTATCTTCGTAAACCTTACTTTCGTTCTGAGTTCTAGCAGCTTCAATTAGGTCTTCAGAAACAGATCCTAACCTTTCGATTTGAGTACTGTTATATGATTCAATAATACTGTCCCATTTTTTTTGAGACAAGTAATTTAATGATAATCTAAGTCCACCTTGCAACACTATTAATATAACAATAAATCCTAAAACAGTTCCCACTATGCCGAATGTATTACGAACCTTTGTGTTCTCTGTCTTTACAATAGTAGGTGAAGAATCTCTTGCATACTCTATGTCTTCTCTTAACTGCTTATAAGAGTGATAATATCTATCATTATCCGGATTACGATAATTTTCATCTCGCAATCTGGTACATTTCCTTATTATTTTTTCCAACTCAAGATGGTAATGAGGGGAAGTTAGTGAAAGATCTCTATCACAATAGGCCTCGTTATTCATAACGTATTTTCTATAATAATCATAAGAACCCCCTTCGCCCTTATCTTTCGCAAATTCCCTACTATTTGTATACAGTTCAAAAATGTTAAGGCACTCCCAGAACGTTGCTCCAAAAGAAAAAATATCACTTTCTATAGTCATTTTTCCAAGCTCGACTTTGTTTTTATCTAATGGATATTTCGAACCATTAATAGCCTCAACATAATTTTCTGGTGCAGCATATCCAAGTGTTCCATACTGAAACATTCTTTCGATACGTTCTTCTGTATTATAATCTGCTCCAGCAAGTTGATTTTCAATATAATCATTTTCATTCAACGTTCCAGATCTACCAAAATCAATAAGTATTAGTTCTTTTCCATAACGAGTAACCATTATATTATCAGGCTTAATGTCAAGATGTAATATTCTGTTTTTTTCTGTAACATATTCCATAATGTCACATAAATTAATCATAAAATTATAAATCTCATTTTGATAGCGAATTATACTTTTATAATCCTTTTTATAACTTTCAAGTTTGCTTTTCTGTAGTTCAGAATTAAACTCATGAAAACTAACTTTTTCTTTTAAGCCATATTGAAGCTCTTTTGTATCTGTTAATTTCCAATACACATCTCTACAATATTCTTCTAATGACCATCCATCTACAAATTCCTCAACAACACAAAAGAATTTTTCTCTATCAATAAGCAATGGTTTTCCACCTTTTGGAATATGCTTATCCAAGACAGAAAAGTCACCTAAATCCTCAATTACATCGTATATTCTTACAACCGAACGACAATTTTGTAGTTTATCAAATATCTTTAAATCATTTTCTTTAAAGCGCTTAAGTACATCAATACCTTGTTCTTCATTGTCTTTTGTACTCATTCTTACATGCTTATATTTGAATTTTAATACACAAGATAATGTGATTTTTCTATCCTTTGAGATTTTTAATCCTTTATAAACAATACTTTCAGTACCTGTAGCAATATATCCATCTTGACTTAATCCATATGAACTATCAATCTGGTATATAAAGTCTGAACCTATCATTTCATTTGTATTCATCTTATTTTTAGTTACCTCGCTCTTTAATTATATCTTCTGTTTTATATCTAAAAAAATTGTAAATCTTTACGCTTTAAAACTATTAATTCCAAGTTTGAATACATATTCCATATTAATATTAACATATTCATTTATAGTTTTGTATCCTCTCTCAGAATAGTAAACCACTTTCATCCTTTATCAAACAGAATCTTTCATTATCACTACTATAAAGAACACCAATTTTTTTATTTTTCCCACAACGTATCAAATACTTATTATGATATTTTATACATTATATGAATGTGACTAACATTTCCCTTTGGATCATAAGTTGATTCTATTTCTCCCCAATCAAAAACTGCATATTCTTCTAATCCCAGTTTATGAAGTATCCCATCATGCAATTCTTTTCACTTCTTCTTCAAAAGAAATATCTATATCAACACATAACAAAGAAATAATATGCAAATAATTGTTCTCAAGCAAAAAACTAACCAAATATTTATTCGAATCAATTACATATTTATCGTTTAAATTATAATATTTGATTCATCTTGGTCATCAAAAAAGGGTTTTTTTTAATATTTCAAAGGTATATCCTCTAAAAATTTTTTCTTTATTAATAATTATTTCTCCATTATCAAAATTCATACTAACCTCCTATTTACTCAATTCGATAGTATCAACCAAAACTAGTATTCCTTTGTCTATTAGATTTTGAACATTTGACCTTGATAGCTTCTTTTGCTATATCAAATGCTTCCTAGTATTTTCCTTGTACAAATGCCAATCTTGAATTGGCGATTAATGTTTCTAATTGCTCGTTTATGATTCTATATTTCCCTTCTCAATTCCTATATTATTGATTTTCTATATATATCAAACACATCGACATTTTTTTCTTCTAATAGTTCTTCGAATTTTTCATCACCAAACTCTTCAATGTATTCTAATTCTTTGTCAGAAATTGGAACCATATATAACCAATTAATAATTACATTTTCATATTCTATTCCTTGTAGTTTCTCCCAGAATATTGGAATAGTATAATAAATATGCTTCATTTCTAGTTCATCACAATAATCCGCGATAGCATCAATCGCCACCATTCCCGGCTTACATGTGTAATTATCTTTAATAATATTAAATGCACACGATGCAATAATATTAGGAAATTCACTGAAGTCACTATTACACATTCCAATATATTCTACTCTAATTTCTCTTCCGTCACTACAAACCAAATCAATTGGAAACTTTGATAGTCCAATAGTAGAGTATGTGTTAAGCCCTATATCTGGCCTATCTTCTCCAATATAAATATCAATACTGTTTTCATTTGTGTCATCTGCAAAAGCTAACACTTTGGGCGCAAGTTTTATTTCTTTATGAAGAATTTGAAAAATATATTTTTTTTGTTGCATATTTCCTTTCTCCTTTTTACTTTTTATAATATAATCATGATCCTAGATATAAATCTGTTAAATCTTCGCATGTGTGACTCCTATTCGATGACGGCAATTCTGGTCTATAATGTGAAGGATTATTATGTTCATCGAGAAACTGTTTCCTAGTAATCCCTCTTTCCTGTGCACTTGCTCTATGTTTTCTAAACTCATACCCAGGCTTATGTCCCATATCCCATGGTTCATCTTTACTCATTGGTCGTCCTGTTTTAGGATCGTAAACTATACCATCTGGAGATGCTTTTTCAGCCTCCTCCCATGCTTTATCTCTTACACCTTTTCTAAATCCCGAAGGACGACTATATGCATCTCCTGCATTATGAACAAGAATATGCATATCTCCTACATAATATGTATGATACTCATCTACTTTAAAGTTATATACCTCTGCACCATTATTGTCTGTTTCTCTAAGCAGATTATCAACACAAACAATATCGCCGTTATCGTTTACTAATTCACTACCTATCACAAGATTCATTGCAGGAACAAAACCTTTTCCATTAACCCAAAATGGATGATCTATTGTAGTGATTATTTCTTCGTCTTCAAGAAAAACATGAATTAAATCACTTGTTTTTCTTACAAAAGTATCAAGGACAGGCTTAAGTCCACTTGTCATTATTTCGGGATTTGTTGCAAGCACCATATCGCCTATTCTAACATCTTCTATTTTCTTTAACCCTGCTGCAGTTAATACCAAAGTGCCTGCCACAAAACATTTCATCGTCGTTGTCATTCCGCCAGTAAACACTGCCAACGCCGACACGCTAGTCTGGAATATATTATACGCCTTATTTGAATGTAGTTTTTTATTTAATTCAGCAATAGGATTATTTTTGTTGTCAATAGCCATATCTGCTAGCGAAATCATATCAAATCCAGCCATTCCTAGGCTCAATACTTTTGACACAGCCGCAGTACCCTTTATTATAGTTCCTAATTTAGATGCGCAGCTGATTCCTTTACCTAATGCAGAACCTGCGGCTCCTAATCCTGCAAATGCGGCACCTCCT
>CANQLS010000022.1 GCA_947624765.1 uncultured Clostridia bacterium | reverse complement strand
TTTTTCTTAGATGCTTTCGGCATAAATTCTTTTATTCTTTCTTCCGAAATTTCTATGACATTTTCTATGACATTTTCATTCTTTAAAAACGCTGAATGTATAAAAAATCTCGTTATAAAATAACTTCTATCATCATCTGTTTCAAATTCCGGTTTCGGAGAACCATTTGCTTCTAGTGCGTCCAAAATTTTCTTAAAGCCTGTATTTCTACCCTCTGTCAAATGCAGTTCTTTCAAAAAATTGCCAATACGACGATTTCTATAACGACGATTTGATACACGATAATTTTTCAAACCTTTATTCGGTCATAATTCGCTTACTTTTTCGGTCACTTTTTCGTTCATCAGAAATGATTGAATCAATTCCATAAAATATATGCTTATAAGTTTAAAATTCAAATAACTATAACTCTTACCATATTTATTACTTACTATATGAGCTGTCGTTGTTTCTTCTGCAAGCATTAACACAAGTCCTTTTGAAGCATAAAATACAGCAGAAATAATATATATTACAACATTGAACAATATCACAATTCTTTTTTCATTCCAGTTCCCTACCAGAAACCTTATTTGATGAATTTGCGATTACTTTTCACACTATTTCATCAACTTATTTGTTAATATTTTATCTATTATTTTGAATATATAACTAAACAGGTATCAAACATTTATCCTTTACTACCACAACCGAGATTAAATCTCAATTCATTTATAAATAGGATATATCTTAAATACTTTTGTTTCTTTAGGTTCAAGTTTATTCGAATTTTTCAGGATACAAAACAAGTCTTGTTTTTCTATAATTTTGCTTGTCATAAACATATCATTTATCACCACTTTGCTCTATGTATCTATAGTTGAAAAATTGATGTCTCCATTTTGTACTCAGCTAATTTTGATTATTATTTTCAGATTTTTGAATCAGACTACCAATATTTCTAATTAAATGTTTGTAATCTATAATATATGGTATTTCATATGCGTATAATATTTCCTCATCCAACGGCAGTTTAACCTTTCCTAATAGAGTTTTTATTTCATTAAGTTCCTCGACCGAGAGTGATACATTATTTATATACTTATTAATACGATTAATTAAATTTGTTAATGAGCAAATATTTCCATATCTTTCAATTCCTGCTAATTCCGTATATTTCTCTGTTTGAGGCCAAGAATTATTCCAACTTACAAGTTGTTTTTGGCTTTCAAGTTCAGCATTTATTTTTTTTATAATCTGAGATGTTTCGGCATCCTTTTCTTTCAGATTCTTTTCAATTTCTAATTTAATATCTTTCCTACTTTTCCTATTGCTTTTATAACTTATATACGCCACAATAATTGGCGCTAGCACAACTAATATATCTTTTAAACTAATCAAATTTGAATCCATATTTTTCCCTCCAAATATCATTCCATTAAACCAAATAAATCCGTTCTTATTTATACCTCCAACCATTGACTGACGAATTGTGATTATCATTGTCTTATGAATCAGCTTTCAATTTTCCTATCCCATAAATTTTTAGTTCAGCATTCAAACCTATTTTTGTATTTAAGATTATCGAAAGTTTCATATAGCAAACGATGTCGACTCACTAATCATCTTCTTAACTTCTCTGTTAAAGCCCGATTCTATAACTTGTTCTTTATTAAAAACCTGATATTCTGTCTCGGCTTTATCCCTTGATATTTTACTTGAAATCCAACCCATATCCGGTAAAATTCCATATCTTCTAAACGCTAAGAATTCATTAACACCCACCGCAAATTCTTTCATTGTAAATGTTTTTCACGTTCAATTAAATCTTTTATTTAGTCAATACTGTATTCTGCAAAAATATCTGTAACCTGTTGCCCAAATACGAAAGTTTGTAGTTCGAATAGAATTCATGTGATAGCCCAAGAATACAAAATCTTCTACCTTAATAATTCCTGCGTGCGCCCATTCCTCATTAATGCGTTCCAAATAATCTTACTCATATAGCCCTTTATTGTGTCGAACGTTTGTTTGTGTTATTTTATCATATCTGATAAGATAATACAATATTTAAGTTTTGTCGTATAGTTATTAAAATCCTCCTTAACATACACGTTAAGAAGGATTCTTTTTCGAGAATAGGTTTCCCAATTATTTAGTTACTTTTGATTAACAATCATAGATAGTTAATCAAAGTCGTATGGGTCGCTATAGCACATAGGATCCAGCGGATACATAACACCATACTCAGTTTCAAATTCAGCCCACTTCTTAGCTTGATTTTTGGCTTCTCGCTTACGCAATACTTTTTTAGTATTTTTGTCATTCTCAATTCTGACCTTATACGCTTTGTTGTTTGGATTATTCTGATTTGCGTAATCATCAAGCTGTTTCTTTGTATGTGTCTTTGATGACACCACTTTTTTCTTTGCCATGAACTGTTCTCCTTTCTCCTTGACTCCTTATATATGATTGCGCACAAGATAGCGGACACTTCGTCTCCTTCTTAGCTGAATCCATAATAATAACCTATGAATTATCCCTGCATTTAATCATTTCTCAAGGTTGTAGAAGAATTTTCACATTGCATATGTAAAAATTACTTAACTAAATTATATTACAGCATTCTTTAGTTGTAAATTATTATTCTACAACTTTTCTAAGTGTTATTAATAATTCAATTCATTTCTACATACTTAGCATTAAATATTGTAGCAAACGACTTTTTAATATTTCTATTATACCTTGCTCCTATATTTTCCAATATATCCTTACATTCGCCATCATCCATATTAATAATACAGCTCAACTCAAACTTTGCTCTCGATGAACCAACATACATTATTTGATCTCCAAAATTATCAAATGAACTTTTATCTATATCAATTAATATAACCACTTCTGATTCAAGTCCTTTAAATTTTCTACATGTAGTAAACGAAACTTTACCTTTATCACTACAATATTTCCCACCCCTGCACATTTCACTTACAAAACTTTTTTCTTCCGTTTTACAACTTAATATAGTGATGTCGTTATAGCCCTCATGAATATATTTATCAATCAATTTATCCAATGCTTCTATAGAATGTTTTTTCTCCTTTTTAAACAACATTTCAGGATTATTTCCTACCAAATTATTAAATAATTTAGGTCTCTTATCTGTTCCTAGCAATCTCAAAGATGTTTTTGCAATATTTTGTGTGTTTCGACAGTTCCTATACAAAGTCAATTTACAGTCTGCTTCTGAAAAATATTTTGGCATATGTTCTGCTTGAACCATTTGATTTTTATCATAAAAAATATAAAAACTGCCTTTACGATTGTCATCATCGACAACATTATTCTTCAACAATTCAATAATCTCGACTTCTTCTATCTCATTTTTTCCAAAGTCTTGCCCCTCATCAATGATAATATGCTGGTATGGAAACGTTCCTTCTTCAAGCATTTCTAATAAAAGCATACTAAATTGTTCATAATCTGCTTTTTCAGTACTGCATATTTTACAAGCAAGACCATCAATTGTATAGTAACTGACATTTTCAATTTTATATGTATCTTGGAGGTGTTGCTTTAAAAATGCGTTATAACATAAAAAGAGAACTTTTTCACCTTTCTCAGAATGCCTTTTCGCCTTTTCTATAGCTAATACCGTCTTTCCAGTACCTGCCAATCCATTAATTATTGCATCATTCTGTTCGTCCAAGTAATTTAATAGAGCAATTTGTTCATCAAGCATTTTTTTAAATACTAAATGTTTACGTTTTAAAGTAACTTCTTCTAGAGAAATCAAATTGAAACTTGGCGCCAACACCCTGCTTTTCATTTGTTCTATCTCTTTTTTTGTTAAAATAGTTTGAATCTGACTTGGTAACTCTATCGAAAAAATCCTATCTATTTCTTCTTCTATTTTTCCAAAACTATCCTCTGTTAATAGTAAATTCAAATCTGCTTCCGATGGTAATTTTATATTTGAAAACTTTGATCTTGGTATATCTGGAAACCATACTGCATGCATAAATTTGCAATGATCAAGCAAATTACCCAAACCATGATCCTTAGTATATTGAATCATCTTCCATTTGTTTAAACTTGCCTGATTGAACGGTCCATCATGCGACATTATCCTTCCGCTTCCATAAACCCAATTTCCTGATATATAATCCACTGCCCCGGCTTTGGCTTCTATGCATAATATCCCTTTTTTAGGATTAAAAATCACAAAATCTGTTTCACTTTCATATATTGTATTATTCTTTACCGTTGTCATTGAAAAAGAATGAAAAACATAATAGTCATTTGACAATTTTTCTAATTCATCAAACATTACATCTTCTCTACTTGCTTTTACAATCTCTCTTGGTTTTTCTGGAATCATTATAGCCATATTATTTTTCTCCTATTTTGCTTAACAACTCGTTAATATCAAATTCTTCTGCTGTACAAAAACAATTCCAGCCTGACTCTTTTGCAATATTGTAACTATCTACTTCATCATTTAAAAACAACATTGTCTTAGCCTTCTTCCAAAATATGTTTACAAAAAAGTCTTTTCCAAAATCTTTAATAGTAACTGTCTTATTATAATATGGCCTTTCAATACTAGATGGTGATTTTTCTTTTAGTTGTGTTACTATCCTAATTTCATTTTCCTCAAAGCAATCTTCCAGTATATCACCCCAAACTTCTTCTGCGGTTTCTTCCCCTGGATCTCTTCCATCATTTCCAAGCAACAATACCTTAAATTGTTTATCTTCAACATCTTTTTCCCCTCTAGATTTGTTTGAAAGATTTGCATCATACAAAAGTCTCTTAATCACTTCTATCGCATAATTTCTTTGTAACTTAGCATGATGCACTTGATTATAATAATTGCGCAGACAGTTATAGCATGATGTATTTTCATCACAACATTGCTGCGAAACTTTTTCCAGAGCAGACTCTAGCGATTTTACTATCGCATTCTTCTCTAACAATCTCTTAGCATGACCAGCACCACCAGGAACATTATCATAAATCAACACATCAAAACTATGACTTTCTGGATTCACTTCCAGTATCCCATCTATATCATTTCGTTCAATTTCTAGAGCGTTGCTCACACCTTCCAATAACGCATACAAAAATGATAATGCTTTTGCATAACTGGTTTTTCCACTACTGTCCAATATTGGAATAGTTATTCTCGCAACGTCTGTTCTAAACTTATGCCCTATTTTCAAGTAATTCATTTCTTCACATTGACAATTATATTGTCTATAGTTTTTGTGAATTTTAGTAACTCGCTGAAGAATGTTCCCACCCTTAACTATATCGCTATAACCACAAACCGGACACATATAAAAACTTGACCTATTCATAATGAGCAATTCATCCTCACTGCTCGTTTCTATACTTAATGCTCTACCTAACTCTAAACGTTTATTATCCTTTATGCCTTCTCCTATATATGTCACTTCACCCGAATACGATCTTTTTGGTTTCATTCTTGTGCTTTCTTTGGTGATACCTGTTTTGAATCCATAAATTGGCTCTACAAAATATTCTGTTCGTTCTGATGATATTTCCGCACTACAATATTTACAGTTTTTATATTCTCCAGTCAAAAAAACATTAACTTTTTTGCAATGTGGACATTCAACAAAATAACTCCTTGGCAAATCACCTGTTTTCGGCAAAGAAATATACTTGGATGTATATTTCTTTCCATCGCCAATAACTTCTGAATCCGGAGCATATTCAGATAAGGCCACCCGTAAATCCCTATTAAGGTTTAGATCATTTTTAATCACTCCGTTTTGGTATACTTCTAAATCTACAACGTCTACTGGAAAACCATATTTTGGAATTACACAGTATTTTGAAAGCATTTTTATTAACGACTCTTTTCGCAATTTTTCATATTGCCGACAATAGTACTTAGCATCATCAAATTTTTCATTATCTATTGCCGCCTGCTTTGCATCTTCAAATTCTTTTGACATCTCGTTAAATGACTCAATAAAATGAGCCATCTTCCTATCTTTTCCTCCCATTTCATCAAACCACTTTAGATTATGATATTCCTCATATTGTTTTTCTGGCAAAACTTTATTATCAATATAATCTATCAAATCTTTTGGCTTACTATTCAGATAATCATTAAACAATTTTTCTCCATCATTAAATACTAATTCTGCTGTGTTTTTGAAATAATCGGGGTTCTCTCTAAAGAAAAATCCCAAACTTGCTGCCATTAGATGTCTAACAATTATTTTCTTGTTTAAAACATTAAAATAAGGCGGATTTATTACTCCTGATATCATTTTCTGCGGCGAAACAAAATATGTAAAATCATGAGAATCCGTACCACAATATGTTAAAATATACGCTGAACTATCCTTTCTCCTTCCCGCTCTCCCTGCCCTCTGTACATAATTAGCCGGCGTAGGTGGTATATTTCTCATAAATACAGTCTCTAAATCGCCTATATCAATTCCCATTTCAAAAGTTGTTGAACAACTTAATATGTTAATTTTTTTATTTTTAAAATTATTTTGATATTCCTTCGCCGTAACTCTATCTAACTGAGCCGTATGCTCTTTAACCACCATTCTCTCTATTTTTTTATTCTTATATTCTTTTCTATAATAATTTGAAGCTAGGACATCATCTGGATCAATCTCCTTTAATACGCCTTCACATCTATCTTGAGGGCACATATTATGAACATTATATGGAGTTAACTTGCCACATTTTGAACATTGATAATATTTTGATTGTTTATAGTTTTTCACAATATATCTACTTACATCTATCTGATATGCCTCTCTCTTTTCATCTTTAATCAAAAACGGATCGCTACTAATTTCAGATGTCTGCTTAATAAGAGAATTAAAAATAACATCAAGTATTGCTTTTGCTTCCTCTTCAGAACATTTACATACTTTCTTTACGTATCGAACTGTGCTATTTTCTTTTCCTTTGATTGGTAAAAAACTTCTAGTTCCTTTTAATGTTTTTTGGCATTTAAACATAATATTATTATTAAATCCTCTGTATCCTAAATACTCCCTTTTTTCATCAGGAGTAAGTGTAGATTTATTATAATTAATCGCAGGGACAACTTGGAAAAGCCCCATAACTACTTGAATTATTGTTAACAAATCATTTTTTGTAATGTTATATTTTCCATACTCTTCTTTTACTTCATCTTCTGTTATTTCATTTTCAATTTCTGATAAATTTAAATCGAAATAATATAATCCAAGCCCCTGTCCATCATTATCACCATCTACTCGTAATAAATCAGACATTAAAGTGATCCAAGCTTTTTTATGCGCTGTCATTTCATTAGGAATCAAATCCTTACTTCTAATCATTTCTTCAAGATGTACAGCTAATTGATCTACAGTTAAATTATCGTAATTATTTTTCTTAATAACTTCCCAAATAATTCTCTTCTGTAACATTCTTACATGATTTGAATCTAAAAATGCAGCAAAAAAACTTGCTTGCTGTCTACTATCCGAAAAACACAAAAACTGTTTATAATTATCTTCTATAATTTCCTTATCAGGATATTTTTTTAAGTTCAACGACAGTTTCGGTTTAGTATCTCTTTCTACTTTATCCTTTTCACTATCATCTATAGCCTCAAATAATATCTGGGCAATTAAAGCAGTCCCCTGATCCTTACCTAAATTTAAACCTTTTACAACCCCGGATTTTCCTCCGTTACCGCAACATGGACATCTTCTGATATTATTATATAATTCATAATTCTCTTTTATATTATCTTGAACAACTCTATAAACTATTCTTTTATATTTGTTATCACAATCACACTCTCGGGCATTTAAATTTTTAGAAGAATGAATTGAACCACATTTAGAACACAAGGTCATTTCTTCTATTCTATCCTCATCAAGTTCATCATCAATTAAATTGTTAAACAGAAAATAATCTATTTTTACAAATTCATTTTCACCATAATTTTCATAAATGTCTACTTCATCATTTTGATATAAATAATCTAAATGTTTGTCACTATCATGCTTTACCCTTCCAATTATATAAGGCACATTGCAATATCTACAGTTTCCTATTTCAAAAGCACGCAACCCATCTATCTCATTTGTTTTTGTTAATGTCAACTTTGGAGAGTCTGTACAAGTAATAAACGCTCCTGATAACGGCCTGACAAATGAATGATATTTTAAATCGAACAACGATATTCCATTTTTTTCTGCATAATTAATCAAATCTATAAGAGCAATTATTGATTCTTCTTGATATCCGTATCCTATTTTTTGAAAAAGTTCGTAAAAATCTTTGCATCCTCCTTTTAACGAATCATATATTATCTTTGTATTTTTGTCCTTTTCTAGTAAGGTAAATAGTATTTTCTTTTCATCATTACTTTCTATTTCATCTTTAATATATTTTCCAGCAATCCTTTTAATATCCGCTATATTTCCAATTGATTTTTTTAATTCAAGATAATCATTTCCTTCTATCCTATACAAAGATTGCGCAGATAATTCTATTCTTTTTGAAAAAATGATATCGGTAGTATCGAAATGAACAGAAGTTAATCGTTTTGCAAAAGAAACAATATCTTCATCTGATTCACCTTGTTTACCTAAAGTTGCACTTGTTAGGATAAATCTAGGCTTTTCGTTTGCCAATGCGGTTAATCTGCGCATAAGCATTGATACTTCAATGCCTTTCGAACCACAATACGTATGCGCTTCATCTAAAACTACAAATTTCCAATTATTTAAACGCCCGCTTTCAAATACAGCATAATCATTCGGACGTATTAATAAATATTCAAGCATAGAATAATTAGTAAACAATATATGCGGAGGACTATTTCTAATCTCTTCCCTAGATATCAACTCATTATCCGGAATAACCGTATCGTTTTCTTCTCCAAATCTACTTCTTCCTGCTTCTGTTACTTTTGGCTTTGTTTCTCCAGTGAAAAAGCCAAATTTTATTTCCGGGAAAGCTCTAAGTATATTTCGCACTCTGTCCATTTGATCATTTACTAATGCATTCATAGGATATAAAAATATAGCTCTAATCCCAACATCTTTTACTCCGTTTTCAACCTCTCCAACTAATTCATTTAATATAGGGAACAAAAAACTCTCAGTTTTACCGGATCCTGTACCTGTTGTTATTACAACACTTCTTCCTTTTTCTATTTTTCTTATTGCCTCCTCTTGATGCGCATACAGTGGCCTTTCGAAATCGATACTTCCCAGTTTTCTAAACGTTTTATAAACAATACCTTCTTCTATCAACTGATTAATATTTTTCCCTCTTTTGAATGGCAAACTAATATCAACATATGGTCCTTTAAACAAATGTTCATTTTTCAATTCTTCTTCATACAATTTTTGAAGATTTTCATCTCCAAAATGAAACGAAGACATTAAATACTCTTTATACCTTTTATTTATATACTTTGATTTTTCTATTGAATTTAACTTACTCATATTTTTCTCCATTCGTGTCAATAACATACATAAATATGTCAGGTGCATCTTCATCCATACTGTTCATAATGCAATGGTATTTAAAGTCTAAAAGAAGACCATCTCCTTCTTTTGTTATCGACAATACCATCTCTTCATCGTCTGTTTCTTCGCATAACTCTATTTCTACGGGATTAATATTATAAAGCCAAAATTTTTTCCCATTTTTTTGTTTATTGAATATTTCTCCTGAAAATGTTCCATCTTCATTTTGTTTAGTACACTTCAAAAAAACGAAATTGAAATAATACTGTTTTCTCTCATGTTTCTCTCCAATAAATTGATCGAAATAAACTCGTTTTATTTTGAAAACCCTTCCAAGAAAATCTTTCCATCTATATATCTTTTTTTCTAATGAATATAATTCTTTTTCACCAATTAAAGATAATCCCCTTAACTTTTCCTTAAAAACAATTCTATATTTTTCAAATGATGTTATATTATCAACATTAGTTATATCTCCATTATTCAAAAAGTTGCTTCTAAAGACTTCGTTATCACAATCATCAACTACAGAAAAATACACTTGTCCTTTCCCATAATAAAATGTTTTAACCGATAGCAACCCACTTGACTGTTCCAATTGAACATCTATTTTCTTTCCATCTATAATGCATCTGTTGTAACAAAAAATAGATTCTTGCCTTACTCCATTTTTTAATAATGCGATCATTAAATAATCATACTCTTCCTTGTAAGACATTAAAAAACCTATATGAGTTTCGGCAATTGCTCCTTTTACATTAAGTTTTATAGAATCTTCAAGTTGTTTTCCTTCACTGCTATATACTATTATTTCATCAATTTTACCACCAAAAACGGATAAGCATGATTGCTGATTTATGTCTCCTATCCACATATCTTCTGAATAATCGCACCACTCATTACCTGATATTTTATACATTTCAAATTCAAACGGAATAATATACTTGTATTGACATCCCACATATGAAAATCCGATTAATTCATCAGAATAATCTTTTATATTTACTTCTTCATAAAAACTTTTCTTAATTAAATCACTATCAACTGATACAAGATATTTTTCTTCGTTTATTTTTACTTGATCAACCTTCAATCCTTTATCTAATGCAAATTCAAAAGAATGTAACACTTTCCTTTTTCCCATATGCTTCTCAATGATTTTTATTTCATAAATACCAGATTTTATTTCTTCCAGATTTACTTTGTATTTGGACAAACCTCCATTTTTCATTCTACGATAATTAAAATAATCAATTGCATGTTCATTATCATTTATCGAAATGTTATACGACGTTTGATCATCATCTCTATTTTCAAAGAGTATATAATTAACCTCATTAAATACACTAATTGATTTGTTATTTTTTTTATTTATCAGAAAATGATTAATACATTCTTTTCCTAACACCCCTGGTTTTCGCAATTTTGAAAAGTTAACAATGTCATCCCCTACTATTAAGGACTCTCCTAATTTTACATTGTAATTTGCACCAGTATAATTTTCTTTGAATATTATGTCTCCATCCAAAGACACTGCTTTATTATGACAAATAATGACAGTTCCTTCGTAATCCGAATTGTTCTTTATTTCTTTTCCCTCTGGAGAAAAAATGATAACACTTCTAAACAATTGATCTTTACTATCGTATATCACACTATTGCCACATATTAATTTATATGAAATACTGTCCAACGGATTATCAAGGACTATATTTTGCGGATATATTCTATATCCACCAATTATTTCTTTTATTTTAGGATTTTTTTCTTCATATATTTTTTTTGAACCTGCAAAAACTTTGACCACAATTTCTCTATAATCAAATTCATTTTTTACCGAGTGTATTTGTGGTAATAGAATAATTTTATTATTCACAAATCCAAAAATAGGTTCCCATCTTGAGCTTAACTTTCCTTCTTCATGCTTTCTATTTTTATCTTTTTCTTCTAATTTGCTTACCCATTTTTCATAGCCTTGCTTCAAATAAGAATTATTTATTTCAACGGGTTTACCCCATATATATTTATCTATTATTTTAACAACGATAATACTTAGTTTTATAATTTCCGAAATATTTTCATTATCATAAATTAGTTCTTTTGTAGTTCTTATTAATTTATACGTTTTCTTAGTTACACTAAGTTTGATTTCATCATCATCTTTTGACATGTTGTTACGTAAACTGTTATAAACAAATTTAAATTCTTCACTTACATCATTTTCATTATCTGGAATTTCATATTCAAAGTTTTGTTTATAAATATCGAAGACAAAATCAAAAAAAGATGCCAAAAACGGAGCTGGTACAATCGCATTGTGCAACGCATTGTTTATATCCCTTTTCGTATCATTTTCTATTATTCTATATTTTTTTAAAACGCCCCTTATTAAACCTTCAATTTTTTGTTCTGAATGCTCTTGATATATTCTAGAATATGTTTCTCTAACATATTCATAAAAACTTGCGTCATATTTCAGCATCCCTATTAAAACTAAAGATATAAATACTATCTCGCTGTTTTTCACACTAATACTAGAGTAAGATCTTAAAGTTCGACTCAGCTCACTTTCTGCCATATAATGTATTCTCTTGATTGTATTCTCATCGTCAAATATTTCTATTAAATCTATACCTATATTTTTCCTATTTTCAACTTGCTTTCTTAAATAATTAATTTTGTTTTCCGCTCGATTTACCGCAGAATTAAATCCCTGATTATTAACACTGTTCCCCAAGACAATTTCACACAAAAAAAGTAGATATTCCTTTTCCGAATCAGTTATTTTTTCTTCCATCAAAATAAGTTCAATCTGGTCTATAATTTCAGACTGCTCCCTTTCATAAACTAAATCGCAGTTTTTACCTACCCAATTTCTTAATTCTTCAATTTTTTTATCGCTTATTGTGCCACCGCAATTTACACCATCAATAATGGCTACTAATTCATTAATGTTCACCATAGGCACGCCTCCAAAAAACTACTTTATCCGACAAAAATCTTATATAAATTATATCACTATGTATAAGTAAAAAAAAGAGCTGTAATTAATTTTATTATACTTATATATGAATT
>CANQLS010000021.1 GCA_947624765.1 uncultured Clostridia bacterium | reverse complement strand
GTAATAGGTAATGGAAAAATTAGCACAAACATAGGAACAAACTATGGTTGGTCAAAAGATGCAAGCGATGCAACAGAATATATAACAGTGCGACCTAATGTAGCGAGTTGGAGAGCAATTGATTATAGCAATATTGTAAATAAGTCTAAGTCGATGGCAAAATCACATGGAATGACAAATAGCAATAGTCATTTGATGAAAAATAGTGAATGGGGAGCAGTTGCTTATCTAACTCAAAGTAAATACGGAAATTTAAATGTGTATAATAATTCTTATGTCGAAGGAGATGGAAGTGCTACAACAATAACGGGAATGTCAGCAACAACAAAAGATGACGCGTTGAATGCCTATATAAAGGCGGAAAAAATGTATAATGAAGATGGCAGTATTTTCATGAAATATACTAATGGACCTACTAGAACTTTTTATCCTTATAATCATCCGAATGGATATCATGCAAGTACAACTAATAATATTTATGGTGTTTATGATTTATCAGGTGGAGGTTGGGAATATGTGGCTGGATATGTAGATAATACATATTCTGTTAATTACAAAAATACTTTATCGGTCGAATATGAGAAAAATGTATATGCAGTAGGTCAAGACGCCGAAGGATCCGCGTTGGACGCTGAATTGGATAATTGTGAAGCAAATGCAAAAAAATTTGGCGATGCCGTATATGAAACGTCAAAGAATTCTTCAGATTGGAGTGATGGATGGAATTATGATTATGCTATATTTCCATCTACAGGAGCTGCATTTTTTGTAAGAGGAAATCGCTCCACTTATTCTGGGGAAGGAAGCGGTATATTTTGTTTTGACCACCAAGGTGGTGGCGGTGCTGATGCTCTTACTTTTCGTGTTGCATTAGTTGCAAATCCTTAAAAAATAGTAAATAAGAAGAGCTTGTGCATTTTTTCTCTTTTTTCCACTTTTTTTGTATTGACTTTTGAGTCTTAATCGTAGATAATGAAAGTAGTATAAAACTGTGTATCCGTAAGGAAGGTGTTGAAATGGATAAAACAATTTTAATTGTGGATGATGAGAAAGCTATTGTAGATATATTGAATTATAATTTGACTAAGGAAGGATATAAAACTTTAGAGGCCTATGATGGGGAGCAAGCTGTTTCTATGGCGGAACAACAAAAACCAGATTTGATTTTGCTAGATGTAATGTTACCAAAAAAAGATGGATTTACTGTTTGCAAGGAGATTAGGCAAAAAGATAATACACCTATTATTATGGTAACTGCCAAAGAAGATGAAGTTGATAAAATTATCGGTTTAGAGTTAGGCGCTGATGATTATATTACAAAACCGTTTAGTGTTCGTGAAGTAATGGCTAGAGTTAAGGCTAATTTAAGAAAAACAATGGCGTTTAGTATGCAACAACAAATAGAAGAAGAAAATATTAGTCCGAACGCATTACGTTTTGGTCATCTTTCGCTAGATATAGATCGCTATGAAGCAAGAATAAATGGTAAAATAGTTGAGCTTACATTAAGAGAATTTGAGTTATTGAAGTTTTTAGCTACTCAAAAAGGTCAAGTTTTTTCTAGAGAGGAACTTTTAGAAAAAGTTTGGGGATATGAATATTTTGGAGATGTTAGAACGGTTGATGTAACTGTAAGAAGGATTAGAGAAAAGATAGAGCAAAATCCAAGTATGCCTGAATATCTAGCAACAAAGAGAGGAATTGGTTATTATTTTAATCCTAATCTTGGATAAGAAGAGAATAATTGGACAATTTCACTACCGGACATTACTTCGTGAATTCTTAACGTATGTATATATGTTTATGGTTTTCTCATTTGTCCGTTTAGAATTTGTCCAATTATTTTTAAGTTGAATATTATTCATTATTAACTACGTTTTTCTAAGAAGGGGTAAAATATGTTCTTCAAAAGTTTACAGTTTAAAATGATTGTTATATTTTTTGTTTTCGTCCTAGTGAGTATAGTTGCTGTGGGCGCTTTTTCTGTAGTTAAAATGGAGCAAGTATATTATAGAGGCTTTGTTGAAGAAATGGTTAACACTATTTCTAGTTTTGGTATTAATATTGGAACTGTTAATGAACAAGATATTTATGAAGGTGTAAATCAAGAAGTTTTAAGAAAAGAAAATTTGAAAAAGATATATAATAATTTTAGTGCCTATTTTTCTTTAAATCGAATTAGTCGTTCAGGAAAAATATTAGATAAAGATAATAATATTTTATTTTCGAGTACAGATAACTCTTTATCGGAAGAGTCTTTGCAATGTATTAAAAATGCAAAAATGAGCAGTTTGCAGTATGCAACAAGTCAAGGTGATAAGAATTCTAATTATTTGTTTGCATATGTAATTAAAGATGATGTATCGCCAGATGACTCTATAGAATATATTATTTTAATTGAACAAAGTAAAGAATATATTCAAAATCAATTAAATGAAGTTAGAGTAATATATGGAACTGTAATTATAATTATTTCTTTTATTACTATTGTTGTGTCTATGGTATTTGCGTCTAATATTACAAGGCCGATTGATGTTTTAACAAGGGAAGCTAAGAAAATTGCTCAGGGAGATATTGACCAAGTTAGATTTCCAGACAAAAATAAAGCTGGTTATGAAATTTCAAAATTAATTGAAACTTTTAGTGGAATGACATCTCAAATTAAAAATAATTTGAATGAAATTTATAGTGAAAAAAATAAATTGGAAACTATTTTATTACATTTAACAGATGGCGTACTTGCTTTTAATTTAAATGGAGAAATGATTCATGTTAATTTAATTGCTAAAAAGATTTTTCAAGTAAAAGGACATGAAACTTTTGAAGAGATATTTCATAAATATAAAATTGATATTAACATGGAGAAAATTATTTATTTAGATGATTGGACTTCATCAGAGCAAATGGTTAATATTGGCGATACATATGTGAATATGTTTTTTGCACCTTTTAGAGATGAAAAGGATAGGGCAAGTGGTATAATTGTAGTTGTTCAAGATATTACAAAGCAAGCTAAGTTAGATGATATGAGAAAAGAGTTTGTTGCGAATGTTTCACATGAGTTAAAGACTCCACTTACTTCTATAAAGACATATACTGAAACTTTATTAGAACAAGAATTAGATGAAGAAAGTAATCGTAAGTTTTTAAATGTAATTTTAACAGAAGCTAATCGAATGACTAGATTAGTTAGTGATTTGTTACAATTAACAAAATTTGATTATAAAAAAGTAGCATGGCATAAAATTGATTTTGATTTACCAGAATTAGTTAAGCAAATTTGTGAAAAACATAAAATACAAGCAGATGCTAAAAATCAAATTTTAGATTGCTTTGTTACTGCAAATGTACCTCTCGTAAATGCTGATAGAGATGGCATTGAACAAGTTATAACTAATATTTTGATGAATAGTATTAAATATACAAAAGAAGGCGGAAATATTAAGGTGTATGTTGGTTCTGTTCATGATGATGCTTATATTAAAATTATTGATAATGGAATTGGAATCCCAAAAGAAGATTTACCGCGAGTTTTTGAAAGATTTTATCGTGTGGATAAAGCAAGGTCGCGTGAAATGGGTGGAACAGGCTTAGGACTTCCTATTGCTAAAGAGATTATTGAGGCAAACGGTGGTAGCATAGTTATGAATAGTGAACTTGGAAAAGGTACAGAAGTAATTATGAAAGTTCCGCTTAAACAGTTGTAAATAAACGAAATATAATATATAATATTATTTTAGAATAGAAAGGGAGGATATTAATGGAAAAGGAAATACAAAAGAAATCAATAGCAAGAGAAGTATTGGAATGGATAGGCTGCATTGTAGCAGCATTTGTAATTGCGTTACTTATTAAGTATTATATTTTTACTCCAACCTTAGTAAAACAAGGTTCTATGACACCTACTATTTTAGATGGTGAAAGGGTGCTTATTAGTAGATTTGTTAGAACTTTTAATTTGGAATTGAAACGTGGCGATATTGTTACATTTGAAAGCCCAGCACGTGTTTTAGAAGAAGAACAAATTGCTCAATATGATGAAATAAAAGGGCTTGGTAATAAATTATCTTATTATGTTTTAGAATTAACAAAAACAAGTTTTATTAAAAGAGTAATTGGTTTAGCTGGCGACCATGTATATATTGCTAATGGCAAGGTATATTTAAATGAAGAAGAATTGAACGAACCATATTTAGTAGATGGATTAGAAACACCAAGAAAAGGTATGTTTTATGATGTAGTTGTACCAGATGGATATATATTTGTTATGGGCGATAATAGAACTGGTTCTTCTGATAGTAGAGAATTTGGATGCATTCCAGTAGATAAAGTGGAAGGAAGAGTAAGTTTTAGAATATGGCCATTATCTAAAATGGGAAAAGTTAATTAAAATGGAGGAGTCATGAAAGTAATTGGTCATCAAAAACAAATTGAACAACTTGAACACTTAATTGAAACTAATCAAATAGGTCATGCTTATATTTTCGAAGGAATTTCGGGCATTGGGAAGTTTACTATTGCAAAAGAATTTGCAAAGAAAATAAGTATGGGAAATGAATCAATTTTAGATGGCTATTTGAAAATTATTTCGCCAGAAAATAATGTTATTAGAGTAGAAGAGATTAGAAATTTGAAGGAAGAGCTTATGCTTAAACCTACAGTGGCACAAAGGAAAGTAGCTATTATTGATAATGCGGAATGTATGAATGAACAAGCTCAAAATGCTCTTTTAAAAATATTGGAAGAGCCACCTGAACACGTTACTATTATTTTGATTACAATAAATAAAGAAAAATTATTATATACAATTAAATCTAGGTGTACTATTTTTCATTTTGAGCCATTATCAAAAGAAGAAATAGAAGAATATTTTGGCGAACCAGTTGAAGATGAATTGTTAGACTATGCAAGAGGAAGTATTGGAGCTATTTTGAAATTACGTGAAAATCATGATACTGAAATTGTTCAAAAATGGATAAAAGCGTTTCAACGAGTTAGTTTGTTAGAAATGATGAAAGATTGTAATGAATTGAAAGAGGATAAATATACTAAAGATAATTTACAAGAAATATTAAAGTATCTGTTGTATTTCTATCATAGAGAAATGAAAGATAAGAAAATTAATACGGTAGAAGCAATAGATATTGTTGAAGAAACAAGAAATCATATTATGAGAAATGCAAATGTTGATATTGCGTTAGATAGAATGATGATTCGATTGTGGAAATGGAGAAAATCATGCAAGAAATTATAGGTGTTAGATTTAAAAAAGTAGGAAAAGTATATTTTTTTGATCCAAATGGAATAACTGCCGAAAAAGGAAAGAGTATTATAGTAGAAACTGCGAGAGGCATTGAGTTAGGCGAAGTTGTTATTACTAATAGAATGATGCAGGAAGATAAAATCGTTAATCCTTTAAAGAAAGCAATTCGTTTGGCTACGCCAGAGGACGAAAAAATATTTGCTGAAAATGAACGAAAAGCAAGCGAAGCATATAAAGTTTGTGAAAAGAAAATTCTTGAGCATCAATTAGATATGAAGCTTGTTGATGTAGAATATACTTTTGATGGTAGTAAATTATTGTTTTACTTTACTGCTGATGGAAGAATTGATTTTAGAGATTTAGTAAAAGACTTAGCTGCTATATATAGAACAAGAATTGAATTAAGACAAATTGGTGTTAGAGATGAAGTAAAAATGCTAGGTGGATATGGTATTTGTGGCAGAGAGTTATGTTGCTGTAACCATTTATCAGATTTAAATCCAGTTTCGATAAAAATGGCAAAGGAGCAAGGACTTTCATTAAATCCAACAAAAATATCTGGCGTTTGTGGTAGACTAATGTGCTGTTTAAAACATGAACAAGAAGTTTATGAGGAAAAACTTTCAAGACTTCCTAGTGTTGGTGCTCTTGTAAAAACACCAGATGGAAAAGGAACAGTAGAAGATGTGGAAGTATTACGCGAAATGGTAAAAGTGCGTATAGGTGATAAAGATGAATCAGTACAAAAGTTTTATCCATTGGCTGATATTAAAATATTAAAAGATAATAAAAGAAAAGATGATGATATTGAAAATCTAAAGGAATTAAAAAATTTGGAAGAGGGCTTTAAGCGAGATGACGATATTATTTAAAATATAAATTTAGGAAAGGTGGTGAATATAAAATGGCATATAAAATATCAGATGCATGTATTAAATGTGGAGCATGTGCTGCCGAATGTCCTGTATCTTGCATTTCAGAGGGTGATGAAAGATATGTAATCAATCCAGAACAATGTATTGAATGTGGAACTTGTGCTGGAATTTGTCCAGTATCAGCACCAAATCATGAATAGGATAAAAAAGAAAGTGGGCGGGCATATTTTAAAGTCCGCCTTAATTATTAGTGGCCAAACCACTTAAACATTTTTTTGATGTGGCTGATTGAACAAAAGGAATTTAAGAAACATTCTATTTCTTGAAGAGATGTAAGTATAGAATTATTATTTTTCTTCTTCATAATTATCACCCACTATATTATATGAAAAGGAAATGGACAATGGAACACAAAGAGGAAAGAATTGATGATTTACAATTAAATGGGTTAAGAATTATTCAAAATAAAAATGGATTTTGCTTTGGAATTGATGCAGTATTATTATCAGATTTTGCGAAAGACATTAAGGATAATACAACTGTGGTAGATTTATGCACAGGAACAGGTATTATCCCTATTTTGCTAAGTGCAAAAACTAATGCTAATAAATTTTATGGAATTGAGATACAAGAAGATGTAGCAGATATGGCGAGAAGAAGCGTGTTGCTTAATCATTTAGAAAATAAAATTGAAATTATTCCTAAAGATTTAAACTATTTGAAAGATATTATACCATCTGCAAGTGTTGATTATGTAACAGTTAATCCACCTTATCAAAAAAGGGGAAGCGGTTTAATTAATGATAAAGATACAAAAACAATTTCAAGACACGAAATTTCATGTACACTAGAAGATATTATTAAAGAATCGGCGAGACTTTTAAAATTTGGCGGAAATTTATACATGATACATAAAACTGAAAGACTTGTTGATGTTTTATGTGCAATGAGAAAAGAAAAACTTGAACCTAAACGAATGAGGTTTATTCATCCGAGTATGGGTAAAGCACCAAATCTTTTTTTAGTAGAAGGGAGCAGAAGCGGAAATAGCTTTTTAAAGATAGAACCTCCAATATATGTTTATGATAAAGAAGAAAATTATACAGATGATATAAAAAAGATATACAATATAGCAGAATGAAAAAATTGAGCATTGCCTTTATAAATGACAATGCTCAATTTTATTATCTAAATACACTTTTGATTTCGTAAGTTAAATCTTTACCATTTACGGTTATTAAAATATATTTTGTATTTTCAGGAATATCATCTACATTAGTAATATTGTTGTTAATTCCTAAATATTTAATACCACGTTCCATTGAATAATCTGTATATGAACCTTGATGAAGCACCCAAATATTTTTATTTATTTCACGTTTTAAATCACATAGAATATCTATAAAAAGTCGTGCTTCCTCATTATCTTCAAAATTATCTAAAGAATTATTCATAAGTAAGAAAATATTTTCCGTTTTAGCATTTTCAATATCTCGTTGCAACTTAATCCATTGTTCACTATTAGTATTTCTTATACCAGAATTTTTGCTATCTATTGTAATGAATGTAGAGTTTTTAAAAGTTTGTTTTGAATATCCATTACAAAGAATTTTTTCAACTTCGATATTTGCTAACAAATCGTTGTCTGTTTGTGAGGTAAATATTGCAATATCTGAATATTCGTTAATAACATCTTCTATTTTTTTATTTTTCAAATGTTCAATCATAAGTGAAGGTGAACCAATTTTATCCATTACTGCAATGCGGAAAGAATCGTCGCTTTCTAATTCAGCTTCTTTTTGTAATTCATCTTCTCCTTTTATATCTTTAGGCAATTGTGTGTTACTTGAAATAGCAGTTGTTTCTTGGTAGAACGTTAAATCATCTACATAAACATATCCACTCGCTTTTATATTAATATTATCTTGTGCTAAATATATATCAGTTATTTTTCCTGGCAATGGAATATTTGCGAGTGAGTAAGTAAATTCTTTCCAGCCTTCATGTGTAATTCCTTTTTGAACGATGATAAGATGATAAGTGCCATTCGCATCTCTTAATTTTATTTTAATATGTTCATCTTTTGGAGAATCATTATATAGCCAAAAGCCAATATCTGTGGTATTTTCAGGAATATCCACACCGTTGTTTTTAAATTCAATATATGCAGCACGAATTGCAATATCTCTTTTAAAATCATATGATAATTTTGAAGAATATTTCCCTGAATGTGCTTGTTCAGTAGTTTGAATAGCATCACCACCAACTTCATCAGGATATGGATCAAATACATAATTTGCAGTTTCGAAATCATCTATAATTGTTTTTGTTTTTCCACTAACAGTTATTAAAGCATAAGATTTTATATCACCAGCTGAAACTGAAATTATATAATCACCAGAAGTTGTGGCACTAAAGCTTCCATTTTCTAATACTGCATCACTAGGAATATTTGATGATGATCCATCTACAGTATAACTTTCTATTTTCCAACTAACTTCATCTTTGCCTAAAATAGAATAATAACCGTTTTTATTTTTAGCTTCTATATTAAAAGATACATTTTTCCCACTAACAATTGTTGATTTTTTCGGAGAAATTTCTAATTCATAAGGATCACTTAAAATATTAATTTCTATAGTTGCAGATGCACTACCAATTTTAGCGGTTAACATTGTCATACCAACTGTATCACCTGTTAAAATACCATTTTTAACTGTAACAGGTACACCACTATAAGACCATTTTACATTTTTTTGATTAATATCAACAGGATTGTAATATTTATTATAACCTTTTACTGTAATTTCTCTTTCTTTTCCTTTAAACACATTAGTATCATCTACTTCAATAATTAACTTAGAAATTTTTGTGGATGATGGAGCATTATTAAAAACACCGATACCATTAATTACAGACCTAAGCGAACCTTCACTTGGTGAATTTATAACACTTAAACTATTATCACCTAATTTTCTAGCAACCATAGTTGTAGAGCCCCCGCCATCTAAATTGATAGCATTATATACATGAATTTCTTTTAAGAATTCAGCTAATTCTGTTTGAGTCATACCTTTACTAGATTTTTGTCTTCCATCTACTGTAACAAGATAAATTGTTTGTTCATCTTTTGAAGAACCAATAGCACTTCGAGGATTAGCGCCAGAAATATTAGAAGAAAAAGTTTCTGGTATTTTTCCGTCTTTTAGTAATATAGCTCCGCCAGAAACAGCTAAAGCAATATTTTCAATATCGACATTATAAGAAACATCTAATTTAACTTTTGTGCCTACACTAAAATTATTATTTATAAATTCAGCTCCAGCACCTAAAGCAGAAACCACATATCCATTTTCAGGAATGATAGTTGCTTCTTGGTTATAACGAATTTCAGTAACTGTATCATTATCCACTACCATTTCTGTAAGAGGTAAATCTTCCCTTGCACCATGAGAATATGTACCCCATGCTGGCGTATAAATTGCCATTTGTTCAAATGATTGAGGAAATTTATTGATAGCACTTACTGAATTAGAAGCTTTTGTTTTAGAGGAAGTGATAGATATTTTATTTGTGAAATAATCATAAAATATAGAATCATTTTCATCAATAGCAAACGTTGCGAATTCATCTTTTGTATCATTTCCAAAATAAGCAGAGCTTAAAATTTCATCATCTTCAATAGCAATTCCAACGGCATTTCCTTTACCAGAATTAGCAGAAAAGAAATCAGCATTAATAGCTGCAATACTATCTGCATATTCTGCCATTGCTTTTAAATTTTGTAATGTACCCATACCATTTGATGAATGAAGAAGTCCTAAATTGGTATAACGGTCATCTAAATCAATTTCTAAAACATGAATATTTTGCCAGCCACTATCAGTAAACTGAATATAATTTTTTAATGTAACACCTGATGAGATAGGCGATTCTACTACTTTTTGATAAAGTGTAGTAGAAGCAAAAACTGGAATGTTAAGCATTAAAAATAAAGCTATAAATAGAAAAAATTTTTTCATGGGAACCTCCTAAATTAAATTTGATTCTTCGTCGCATGAAGTTGCTTCTAAGTTCCAAGATGGAATGTTTGAACGTTGTATAGCACCAAATACGCATGCTTTTAATCTAGGTATATCATTTGTTAGTGTTTTAATTAAATTCTTTATATATTCACGTTTGCTATATCCATCATTTGGACAAGTTTTTTTCATAACGGGTAATGGATATTTATTTGCAAAACCTTTTATTTCTTTTTCTGTTACATATATCATAGGACGTATTGTTACTATATTTTTTCGTGATAAGTAAGTTGTTGGTGAAAATGTATGAATTTTTCCTTCATAAAATAAACTTAAAAAGAATGTTTCAATAACGTCGTCCATATGATGTCCAAGTGCTACTTTATTACACCCAAGAGATTCAGCCACTCCATTTAAAGCACCTCTTCGTAAATTTGCACACAAAGAACATGGATTTTTTTCTTTCCTAATATCAAAAACAACTTCTTTAATATTTGTTCTTTCAATATGATATTCAATATTAAGACTTTTACAAAAAGCTTCAAGTTCCGTAGTATCGAAAATATTTCCGCCAGGATCAATTGTAACTGCTACAATATCAAATTTTTTTGGATACCATTTTCTCATATTATCTAAACATAGAAGCATTGTAAGACTATCTTTACCACCAGAAAGAGCAACTGCGATTTTATCGCCGTCTTCTATCATGTGATAATCTTCAATTGCTTTTCTCATACTACTTATAATATGTTGCACAATTATGCACCTCCGTAAGTAAAATTCAACATCATTATATCATAAGATTTTAATGCCGTATAGAAAAAATAACCTTTATTTGAAAAAAATACATTATATTGTAGAAAAAATATTTTTATGTTACAATAAATATATAAGTAAAATTTTTTCACAAAAGATTATGAAAATGGAGGAGATTTATATGGCAAATGAAAATGTAAATGAAACAGAGCCAAAGTATCCAGATTGTTTAGTAGATGAGAAATTAGAAATCGAATATATTGGATTATTACTAAATAACCCAAAAGGTATTGCAATGTTTTATTTTGAAAGCAAAGAGTGTTATTTTTCTACGCCTGGATTATTAAACATTTATAAATTAATTGTTTTCAAGATTGGTGAAATGTATGCACCAGAATATATTAAATCAACATTTCCATTTCCAAAAGTAAATAATGAAACTGATAAAATTATTAGTATTTGTTCAAAATATGCTCAAGATAAAAATGGAAACATTGCTGAAGTTTATCATCGATTGAAAAAATTGTTTATGCTTAAAGGTGCATATGATATTGCCGCAACTGAAGCAATTAAGAAGAAAGTAATTGGTATTCGTAATTATGAACGTTACGAAGATATGACTATTGCCGAAATAAGAAGTAGGGTAGAAAACATTGGCTTGCTTAGTAGTTTAAATGAGGGTATTATCAATGAGAAGGTAACAGACTTTTTATTAGAACGAAATAATAACTTAAAGTCAGGACTTTCTATGCCGTTTCCATTAATGACAAAAACTTTTAAAGGAATTAGAAAAGGCGAAACAATGTCTTTCTCAATGCCTTCTAACGCTGGTAAAAGTAGATTTTTATTAAACTTAATTTGCCATCTTGCTTTTGTTGAACACAAAAAAATATTATTAATATCTAACGAAATGACAGAAGATAAAATGAAACTTTGTCTTATTACCACAGTATTAAACAGTCCTGAAATACAAAAATTACATGGACAAATATTACATAAAAGAGAAGCGGAATTATTAGGCTTAAAATTTAGAGTAGATGATGATAAGAAAGATCAAGTTGAATTAGATTCAGATGGTTTTATTTTAAAGAGAGAAGAAGAAACTGATGATGAATTTAATAAAAGATTGGCAACAGTTTCTGAAGAATTTAATAAAACAATTAAAGCAACTGACTGGGTATCTGAGCAAATGCAAAATGCAATTTATTTTGTATATACTTCCGATCATACAAATGATGAATTGAGAAATATCATCATGGACTATTTATATAAAGAAGCTATTGAATATGCGTTTTATGATACTTTAAAAACTGATATTGAGAATATAGGAAATGGTGAAGAGTTAAAGAAAACGGCAACTGTACTTTCTACAATGGCACAAAAATATAAGATATTTGTAGGTTCTACTTTACAGCTTGCTGAAAATTCTACACCGCCTCTAAGTTTAAATATTAATGATATTGCTACTAATAGAACGGTAAAAGAGGTATTAGATAATTTATGCTTAATAAAAGAAGTGAATCGTTCTACGTATCAAGATTATGAAATATCAGATGAAGAAGAGGGCGAAAATTATCATGATATAGAAATGCCAGAACTTTTAAACACAAAATATTATGCTTGCGTAGTAGATAAAAACAGGGCTGGTTCTAAACCTAAATTACTATATCGAGTAAACTTAGACTATAACCTTTGGGAAGAAATGGGATATGTCAGATTTAAACAAAATAATAATCAATAATTAACTTACTTTTTTTTCATATAATTTGTTGTCTTGGCTCAAAAGAAAAATCTTTCTTTTGAGCATTATTTATTGTGTTGAGAGAATGTAGCGATGGCCAGTGGCCGCCATTTTATTTCAACAACGTTCTCAAACTCTTGTCGAAACGTGTCGAATATTGCGATGAAAATAAATTGACAGACAGAAAACTAATCAGTAAAATAAAATTGATTTCAT
>CANQLS010000020.1 GCA_947624765.1 uncultured Clostridia bacterium | reverse complement strand
GATTAAATATATATGAGTAATTTAAATAGAAATTTAACAGTGTTATTACATATGAAAGAGTATTGCGAACAAGTAGATAAAGCTTTTGAAATATTTGGAAAAAGCATAGAAGATTTTAATAGTAATGTTGTTTTTAAAAATGCAATTTCTATGCCTATATTCCAAATAGGAGAACTTGCCAATCATTTGACAGAAGATTATATTAAAGCAACACAAAAAGATATAAATTGGAATGAAATAAGAGGTATGAGAAATCGTTTTGCTCATGGCTATTATGATATGGATTATAATATTATTTTTGATACGGCAATAAACGATATACCTGTAATAAAGCTATTTATCGATAAAGAAATAGAAAAGTTAACAAAATAATAAAGTAATAATAGCTTTATAAAATAAATTATGCTTATTTATAAATAGTGAATAGTTGCGTGTGTTGGCGTTGAGCCATTACAGTAATTATTCACTATTTTTTTCAAAATTTTGTTGATTTTTTATTAATTGTGTAGTATATTTGTACTAGTACAAATAGTACAATGTATCAAAGGAGGGTAAAATGATTAAAATAACAAATCTAAACAAGACCTTTGGCGATAAGAAGGTTTTAGAAGATTTAAATTGCACTATAAAAACTGGTTCAATATATGGATTAATTGGCGCTAATGGTGCAGGTAAATCAACATTATTAAGAATTATTATGGGAATCTTTAAGAAAGATTCTGGGACATTAGAAATCGATGGACAAGAAATTTCAGATCATGAAGAGTTAAAACAAAAATTAGTTTTTGTTCCAGATGATTTATACTTTTTTAAAAACTATACTTTTAAAGATATGATAAATTTTTATCATAGTTTGTACAAAAATTTTGATAAGGAATATGCTTTCAAATTAGCAGAAACACTTCATTTAAAAACAAATGAAAAAGTTCATACATTTTCTAAAGGTATGAAAAGACAAGTGGCATTAATTTGTGCCATTTGTACAAATGCAGACTATATGTTTTTTGATGAAACATTTGATGGCGTTGATCCAGTAGTTAGAAACTTTTTGAAGAAAGTAATTGCAGATCAGATGAATAAAAAGGAAACTACAATTATTATGACTAGCCATAATTTAAGAGAATTAGAAGACTTTTGTGATAATCTTGGTTTGCTTTATAAAGGTGGAATTTTATTTGAGAGCGAAATTGATTCTTTAAAAACAAATATGTTTAAAATTCAAATTTCTTTAGACAAAGATTTTAGCGAAAAAGATTTTCAAAACTTTAATGTATTAAGTTTTAAGAAAAATGGTAGTGTAGCGACTGTTATTTTAAAGGGCGATAGAGAAGGATATCAAAAAATATTAGAAGATATGAAGCCTGTTATTTTAGACTTTTTGCCACTAACACTAGAAGAAATATTTATTTATGAAATGGAGGTACTAGGATATGAATTTAACCAAATTATTTAATTTTTCATATTTTTGGCAAAATATTAAGAAGTCAAAAGGTTTAATGATTTTAATATTAACAGTAGTACCTATACTTACAAGCATCATGATTTTAACTATTGGAAAAAATGAAATATTTTCATTTGCAGAAGTTAGTATTATTAATATTATAGGTATGTACATACTTCCTGTTGTGCTTTCTATGGCATTATTTAATTACATTTATAAAAAGAATAGCGTAGATTTTATGGGCTCTATGCCATTAAGTAGAAAAACAATATTTATCACAAATACTGTAGGCGGAATTGGTGTGATAGTATTAATGCAATTATTAACTGCAATTGCAACATTTGCTTTATCAAAGATTATTTCTAATGTAGTTATTTTTGGCAGTATGATATGGGATATTTTTGTGTTTTTCACAGTTGCTTATATATTTGTATTTGTAGTTTCAAATTTAGCAATGAGTTTTTCGGGAAATAGATTTTCTCAAATTGCAACAATATTATTAATTTTATTTTTAATTCCATTTTTAGTAGTTACAAATGCACTATATGGAAATGTAACAGGCAATTATTATGATTATGATTTGAATGCTAATGAAGCCGAAATTTCTTTTGTAGAACCGTATAATTTCACTGCACCAAGCCATTTTGTAGATTTATTATTTGGTGCTGATTATGAATATGATAGCGATGTTGTTTTAAAAACTGCATTATTAAGTTTAGTATATATCATCATTGGTTTATTTATTTTTAATCGAAAGAAATTTGAAATGGCTGGAGAATCTTTTGAAAATGAAAAAATCCATTTATTTGTAAAAGGGTTAACGTTAGTTCCTTTCTTTGCTGTTTTCTGTTCATTAGATGGCGAAGATGAAATGCGAGTAGGATTATTTTTCTTAGCTATACTTGCCGTATATTATTTTGTATTTGATTTAATTACAAATAAGAAAATAAAAGCAGGAACTTCTATATTATCGTTTATAGCCTCTGCCTTTGTACTATTTTGTTTTTATGAAGGACTAGCAGGAAAAATTAATTTTATAAATCAGAAAAAGATTTTACTTGATAATGTACAAACGGTTACGCTAGACTCTTTTGGCAATGGTTATAGCAGAGTATTTGATTTTGGCTTATCAATTGATGATCACGATTTAATTGAAAAAATATTATTGCTAAATAGTAGAGTTTATTATGAAGCAAGTCCAAGTGTTATACCTTCCACTTATACTAGTGTAGTAACGGTACCAGATGCTATGAGCACAACAGGTGATACACCGATAACTAACAAAGCATATCATGGAGAGAATTTTATTTTAACAATTGTTTTAAAAAATGGTAAAAAATATACTTGCGAACAATATATCAATGGCAATATTTTAGAGGAAATCATGAATTATGCTACGGATAAACAAGTAGATAAATCTTATGCAAAAGTAGCAGTAAAGATTACAAATCTTCCTTTAACAAAAGAGCAAAGAGATGAGATTGTTGCTTTAATTAACGAGGAAATGAATGTTTCTTATTCGGAGTTATATAATAAATATAATGAAGAATATACGAATAACTATATTGATTTATATGAATATAAAAATCATCAACTAGTTAAAAAATCATTCTCAACATTAGGTTTCAAAAATCTTTGCAATTATGTGATTAGCATTAATAATCAATATACATTAAAAAATATTAATATGTTTAGAGTATGCCGATTACTTGATAGCAAAATTGGAAGCGTGATTATAGCCAAGAACCCAGAAATATTTACATCTGAATTTGAAAACATGGATGAATATACAGAGAAAGAGAGACTTTTAGACGAAATTTCTTGGGGAGAAATTGTTAGCTATGATGTATATAAAAATTTTATAAAACAAGAGGCAGGAAAAGAATTTAATATAGAAAAAGAATATATTACATTATATTGTTATAATCCAGCTACATATTATTATACAAACGACATTGAAGGGCTATATCGAGTTGTTGCGAAAGAAGTCAATCGAACTGGGGAGTTTGGTTTTAGGCTAAATGAAGAATGATAGGAGGGATATGATGAATATAGATTATCAAAGTAGAACTCCTATCTATGAGCAAATTGTTTTGGAAATAGAGCGATTTGTGGTGCTTGGAATTTATAAACCTAAGCAACAGATTGAATCGATTAGGGAGTTGGCTACTTCATTAGGTATTAATCCTAATACAGTAAAAAAAGCATATGATGAATTAGAACGTAGAGGTATTATTACTACAATCTCTACAAAAGGTACATTTATTGCAGATGAAACAAAAAAATTAACAGAAAAGAAGATACAAGAAAAAATCAAAAATATACAAGATGAAATAAAAGAATTAGAAAAGCTTCGGAATTTCAAAAGAAGAAATATTGAAGAAGCTTTCATAGAAATGCATGATAATTGCATGACAAAATTGATATTATTCTTACCCCACCCTTAATTATCAAAAAAGTCAGTAAATAATTAAATTTACTGGCTTTTTTGATAGTTGGAGCTTCCAACGGGAGTCGGACCCGTGACCTCATCCTTACCAAGGATGCACTCTGCCTACTGAGCTATGGAAGCACTCATAAGTATAAATAACTATATTTCTCTTTCGTCATTTCCATTACGAAACTTCATAACTTTTCCTTTAATTCTTTGTAAAGCGTTGTCAATAGCTTTTTCGCTAGTGCCTAATTGCTTTGCCATTTGCTCATAAGAATATCCATCTAAGCGATACTTGAAAACATCTTTTTCGAGAGGGCTTAAAACATTTTTCATTTCAGAGCATATTTGCATAAACATCTCTTTTGAAACAATAGTGTCAGCTGGATCTGGAACTTCTGAATCAATTACGTCCATTACTTCCCTAGTGTTTTCGCCATCATCAAAAGTTTCTTGCGTAAGTGAAATAGAAGAGTTAAGCGGAATATGTTTTTGTCTTGTAGAATTTTTAATAGCAGTTTTTAATCTTCTATCAATACAAGTTCTAGCAAAAGCACTAAAAGGAATATCTTTACTTAAGTCGAAACTTTTTATAGCATGATATACGCCTACTAGCCCTTCCTGTCGCAAATCGTCTTGATTTCCGCCTGGCACTAAAATTTTTTCAAGATTTTCGTATTTCTTTACCAAATCGTTGCATGCCATGATGTCTCCACTACGAATTTTCTTTATAGTAATTCTATCTACATCCGCTGCATCATATTCATTAATATCTAATTCAAATTGTTTTTGCGAATCCGTTGCCAAGTTTCTTCCCTCCTAAAATAACTTAAACGTATTATATAGCTAAACATTTATTAAAGTCAAGTTAAAGAAAGAAAAAAGTTGCTAGATAATTGTTTTATCCTAAACAATTATCAAAATATATGTTAGTACAAGTGTAGCGGCGGCCATTGGCCGCCATTTAGTCAAAACACGTCCAATACACAAAATGAAAGATTTTACATGTTTTATTGAAAATTATGTAAATTTGTGCTATAATAAAATTACAATTTATAATTTAAATTGTTGGAAACGAATTTGATGATGACTGACGTCAATTTCAGGTTTCCAGGCAATGCTAGTCTCTAGCAACCGAAGCGCGTTCAGTGACACAATATACATGGAGGTAACATCATGGAAAATCAAAAAAAGCATTACATTGGTTGCGTGTTTGCACAGGCCCATCCGGCTATCGGAGATCGTTTCCGTGCGTGGCGGATGAATGATGCTGGCAATTTCGAATCAGTGCATACTAGCACGGTAGTCTCTGCCCAAGATTTGGGCGATGTCCTTCGCGTGGAGACGCTGAATAGCGTCTACTACTTTAAGAGAGTGAATGTTTTTCCTAGGTAATACTACGCTCTACCCCGCCGTAAGGCGGGTATTTTTTTGCATAATAGGACAGTCATGCTCTCCTTGCTACTGTACAAATTAATTGTAACAAACTTATTGTGAAGTTTAATATTTCACTAACGAAGATAGATAAAATATATCCCTTAATTCCTAATATTGGTACAACAAAGAATATAATTAAAATGGTAACAAATAAATCTAAAATATTTATTAGCATAATACCTACTTGTGCGTTTAAACCTTTCAAAATACTATCAACAACAGTATCTACATAAATAAATAGTGTAAGCGGTGCAAGTATTTTTATGTAATATCCAACGTCAATATTATCATAGAAAATCATTCCTAATTTGTCAGCAAAAATAAATAAGAAAATGCCCAATAGTAATGATAAAAATAAGGTTGCAAGAATAATGAAAGTAGCTACTTCTTTAATTCTCTTGTAATCTTTTTTTATGTAATATCTTGAAAACTCTGGAACAAGTAAAGAGCTAAATGATGTAATGAAAAGTGAAGGAAACATGATAAGTGGCATAACCATTCCATTTATCATTCCATACTGAGATAATGAAGTTTCATATTTCATTCCGCTCTTTTCTAATCGAGTAGGAATAAGTAATTGTTTAAAAGTTGAAAGTCCAGATTTAATGTAAGAAGTAAATGCGACTGGCATAGCAATTTTAGTAATACGTTTTAGATAATTTCCTGTATGTGATTTCTCATGTGCACAATACTTTCTAATGTCTAATTTGTATGCAATATAATGAAATACAAAAGAAACAATTTCAGAAACTAAATCACCCAATATTAACGCAAAGCACACATATTCTAACTCTAGCGGAATGAATAAATTAAGCAAATAAACTGTAACAGCAATTTTAGTAAGTTGTTCTATAAATTGTCCAATTGCGTTTTTATAAGCGTGTCTAATAGCAGTAAAATATCCTGTTAAGCTTGAACAAACTGATATAAAAGGAAGTGCAATTGAAATAAGATAAATAACTGCATTTGACACTTTATTTCTTAAAAATGTAGTAACAATAAAATCTGCATTTATGAAAAATAGAAAACCTGCCAATATCCCTAAGCATAAACTTAATAGAATACACCTTTTGGAAGCTATTTTTACTCCGGCTTCGTTTCCATATTCCAGTTCTTCAGAAACAATTCTAGTTGTTGCAAGATTAATACCTGATGAAGCGAGTGTAATTCCAAACATATATACAGACATGATTAAATGAAATGTTCCTAATGCTTCTTGTGAAATTTTATTTGATAAATAAATACTAAAAGCAGTTGTAATAAATCTTAACACAAATGAACTACCAGTTAAAATTAAAGTGTTAATAAAAAATAATTTTAATCTTCTCAAAATTATCACCTAACAAAATATATGATTAAAAAATGTGATTAATGATGAATAGTAAATTTAAAAAACAATTAACGTTATTAAAAGAGGGCTTGAAATTTACTTCCAAGTATAGTATGATAGCTTCCGTAGGAGGAGGGATAATATGCTAACAATAGGTTGTCATTTATCTGCATCAAAAGGTTATTCCCATATGGCTGAAGAAGCAATTAGTATTGGTGCAAACACATTTCAATTTTTTACTCGAAATCCACGTGGAGGAAAGGCAAAAGATATAGATGAAGAAGATGTAAAATCTTTTTTGAAAATTGCTACTGAAAATAATTTTGGAAAAATATTAGCCCATGCTCCATATACTATTAATGTTTGTTCTGCCGATGAAAATACTAGGGAATTTGGAATTACCACAATGAAAGATGATTTAGCTCGTATGGAATATACACCATATAATATGTATAATTTTCATCCGGGTAGTCATGTAGGACAAGGCGTTGAAGTTGGTATCTCTTATATTGTAAAAGCTTTAAACGAATTAATTATTCCTAATCAAACAACTACTATACTGTTAGAAACTATGGCGGGAAAAGGAAGTGAAGTAGGAAGAACATTTGAAGAATTACAACAAATTATCAAAGGAGTAAATCATTCGGAAAAACTAGGGGTTTGTTTAGATACTTGCCATGTATATGATGCAGGATATGATATTGTAAATGATTTAGATGGTGTTTTGCAAAAATTTGATGATATAATAGGCTTAGAACGATTAAAGGCTATTCATATGAATGATAGCAAAAATCCTTTTGAAAGTCATAAAGATAGACATGAAAAAATAGGAGAAGGTAGTTTAGGCTTAGATACTTTTGTTAAAATTATTAATCATCCAAAATTAAGAAATTTACCATTTTATTTGGAAACGCCAAATGAATTAGATGGCTACGCAAAAGAAATTGCGGTATTAAGAGAAAATTATAAAGAGTAATATAAGGAGAAATAAATGGTACAAATAGGAAATCATTGGGATGAAATATTAAAAGAAGAATTTCAAAAAGATTATTATTTGAAAATTCGAGAATTTTTAAAACAAGAATATAGTCATTATAAAGTTTATCCAGATATGCACGATATTTTTAACAGCTTAAAATATGCTGATTATGATAATATTAAAGTCGTCATTATTGGTCAAGATCCGTATCATGAAGAAGGGCAAGCACATGGACTTTCCTTTTCAGTGAAAGTTGGAGTAGATATTCCGCCATCACTTGTTAATATTTATCAAGAATTGCATGATGATATTGGGTGTTATATTCCAAACAATGGTTTCCTAGAGAAGTGGGCAAAACAAGGCGTTTTGCTTTTGAACAATGTTTTAACTGTTAGAGCACATCAAGCTAATTCGCATAAAACGTGTGGTTGGGAGATTTTTACGGATAGAATTATTATGGAACTAAATAAAAGAGAAAAGCCAATTGTGTTTTTAATGTGGGGTTCTTGCGCAAAGCAAAAGGAATTGCTTATTACTAATCCTCAACACTATATTTTAAAAGCTCCTCATCCAAGTCCTCTTTCAGCTTATCGAGGCTTTTTTGGGTGTAAACATTTTTCGAAAGCGAATGAAATTTTAGTAAAAACAAATCAAGAGCCAATTGATTGGCAAATTGAAAATGTATAAGAAAGGATTAAATATGCATATCAATGTAATTGGTGGCGGACTAGCAGGTTCAGAAGCTGCTTATCAAATTGCAAAAAGAGGAATTAAAGTAAAACTTTATGAAATGAAACCTATTAAATTTTCGCCAGCACATACAAATGAAAATTTAGCAGAAATTGTTTGTAGCAATTCCTTAAAATCAAACTTGATTACAAATGCTTGTGGATTATTGAAAGAAGAATTAAGAACATTAGATTCATTACTAATTCGTTGTGCAGATGCTACAAAAGTGCCTGCAGGTCAAGCTTTAGCGGTTGATAGAGATGAATTTTCTAAACTTGTTACACATGAAATTGAAAAAAATGAAAATATAGAAATTATAAAAGAAGAAGTAAAAAGCATACCAGATGGTGTTACTGTTATAGCAACAGGTCCATTAACTTCAGAAGCACTTTCAGAAGATATTTCTCATTTAACAGGAGAAAAATTATTTTTCTATGATGCTGCTGCACCTATTGTTACCAGAGAATCACTTGATATGGAAAAAGCATTTACGGCTGACCGCTACGGAAAAGGCAAAAGTGATTATATTAATTGCCCAATGTCAAAAGAGGAATATGATATTTTTTATAATGAACTTATTAATGCAGAGATTGCAGATAAACATGAATTTGAAAAAGGAGATTTATTCGAAGGTTGTATGCCAATTGAAGAAATGGCAAGGCGAGGTTCGCAAACACTTACTTTTGGACCGTTAAAACCTGTAGGGTTCAACAAAGATTATTATGCAGTAGTACAATTACGTCAAGATAATAAAGAAGGTACGTTATATAATTTAGTTGGTTTTCAAACAAATCTAAAATTTGGAGAACAGAAGAGAGTATTTTCATTAATACCAGCTTTGAAAAATGCAGAATTTGTTCGTTATGGTGTTATGCACAGAAACACATATATTAATTCAACTGAGCTTTTAGATAGAACTTATAGATTGAAAAATACTGATATTTATTTTGCAGGACAAATTTCTGGAGTAGAAGGATATGTAGAGTCGATTGCTTCGGGATTAGTTTGTGGAATAAATAGTGCTAGAAAAATTTTAGGGAAAAATGAAATTGTTTTCCCTGAAAATACTATGATAGGTGCACTTGCTAAATATATTTCTACTTCTAATGAAAACTTTCAACCAATGAATGCTAACTTCGGATTATTAATTTGTAATCAAAGATTTAAAAGTAAACTTGCTAAATATGAATTTTTAGCAAAGCAGTCTTTAGAAAGTATTAATCTTTTAATCGAAGGAGGAGAATTGCAGTGAAAAAATTTTTAGTTATGATTATGCTTTTTATTCTTATACTTCCTGCTACTCAATATGCTGTAACTCAAGTACAATTAAATGGGCAAATTATTGATTTTACAGATGAGAATGGAAGAAAAGTAGATGCACAAATTATAAATAATAGAACTATGGTACCATTAAGAAAGATTTTTGAATTATTGGGTTGCGATGTAACATGGGATGGAGATACTCAATTAATAACAGCAACAAAAGAAGATACAACAATTGAATTACAAATTAATCGTATGATGGCAAAGAAAACAGAAGCGGGTGTAACAAAAGAAATTATTTTAGATAGTGCACCTGTTATTGTAGATGATAGAACTTTAGTGCCATTACGATTTATTGCAGAAAGCTTAAATAAGCAGGTTGGTTGGGATGCTAACGAAGCTACAGCTATTATTATTGATTATACATATTTTGAAAATCAATTAAAGCAAAAAGCACCAGCATTATATTATTTTTTGGTAGACGGAGTGCAAAATAGTCATGGCGTTTTAACTAGAAAATTTGCTGATAAGGAAACAAAAGATAATAGCATAATTGATTTTACAATTAATGAAGACAAAAGTGGTGATAAAATAAAACAAAATTTGAAAATTAATTTTTCTGGAGATAACGATTTAATGCAAGATATTATTAAGGAAAAATGGAATGAAGCTTCTGCAGAAATATTATATGGGAAAACAGATTTTACTTATACGTCAACAGGAACATTTCAAAATGTTTTAAATACTATTGAAAATAATAATTATAATGGACTAGGCAATAGTCAAGCATCATTTGAAGATTTAGTTAGGCTACTAATCAATCTGGATGAAAACGAAATTACAACACAATCTTTTTCAAACATAAAAACAGAGTTTGATAAATTATGTGATTTATTTGATAGTACCAATACTTCTGAAAAAGTAGAAAATGGAACGCAATATACTTGGAATTTTAACACGAAATCATTAAATTATCAGAATGCTTTTATGAAATATTTTGATTTAACAAAATTAGATAATATTTTATTTAATCATGCTTATAGCAGAACATATAATTTTCTAAATCAGAAAATTTTTCAATATGATGTAAATCAAGATGAGTTGTTTTATGATACATCTTCAATTAATTTAAATGGAAAAATTTCTGTTGTAGAAAATGCTGGAAAAATAATAAACTATAAATTAGAATTATATTATGAGTCAAATAATATTTATGAAGAAAATATAAGCTATAGTATAATAGCTGAATCTATTTAAGGAGGTTTCTATATGAAAAAGAAAATTTTATTTTTATTATTATGTATTATGACTGTTTTTATGGCAACAGTATTTGCAAGCGAAGATGTAATAGAAGTGCAATTTAATGGTGAATATATCGATTTTACAGACGAATTAGGAAACAAAGTAGAACCAGAACTTATTAATGATAGAACTATGGTTCCAATGAGAAAGATTTTTGAAACTTTAGGTATGGAAGTTATTTGGTCACCAAGTGCAAAGACAGTTACTGCTAAAAATGAAAACAAAACAATTACACTTGCAATTGATAGTACATTAGCTACAGTTGCAGAAGGTGAAGAAACTAAGACTATTACTTTAGATGCTGCACCATTATTATTAAATGATAGAACTATGGTACCAGTAAGATTTATTGCTGAAAGCTTAGATAAACAAGTAGGTTGGGACGAGAAAAATCGTGTTGTTGTTATCATTGATTATACTGATATCCTAAATGAAGTTGAAGAGAATTGTTCTACATATTTAGCTATGGTACAAGAGCAAACTGTTGCAATTAATACTTTTGATATTGATTGTAATTTTACTGGGAAATTAGATTACAAAGATTTAGAAGATAGAGATAAAAATCAAACATTAAATTTTAATGGAAAAGTAAATATTAAAAAATCTGAAACTGCAGTTGCTCTATCTCTTAACCTTAATATGAAAGGTGAAGGATTATTATATGAAGCTGCAAAGCAAAGTAATTTAAATTCTTGTGATGTCGATATTTTAATTGATGAAAATGGAGATATGTATATTAAAAGTTCATTATTAAAAGAAAACACAAATGGCAAATGGGTAAAAATGCCAGAAACAATTAATCTATTAGAAAGCCTTAATAAATTAAATAATACTAATACTGATAATTTAAATGAAATGTTTGTATTACCTGAAGAAAGCTTGACTAAAGATAGTTATCAAGAATTAAGAAGCATTGTAGATGCATTCACTAAAATTTTTGGCAATGATTCAATTAAAGTTAGTGGAACAAAAACAAAAACTTATACTATTTCTTTCAAATTGCAAGATGTATTTTCTTCATTATTGGAAAATAACAAAAACTTAGCAGGTGATTTAAATTTTGGTAGCCTAGAACTAGAAATTAAAAATACTTATAAAGATGGCACAAATACTAAAGCCGAACTAAAACTTGATGGAAGTATTCAAGAACCAGAATCTAAAGAGAAAGTAACATTAACATTTGAAAGTGATGCGAAATTTAATTCTTACAATAAATCAGTAAAAATTACTCTTCCAAAAGCATCTGAAATTTTTGAAGGTTAAGTTTTTTAAATGATAGGAGATTCTTTATGAGCAAATTAGAATGGAAACCTGGAACTATGTTATATCCACTTCCAGCAGTTATGGTTACTTGTGGAAATATGGAAAATTCAAATATAATAACTGTTGCTTGGACTGGAACTGTTTGTACAGAGCCTGCTATGACATATATTTCTATAAGACCAGAGAGGTATTCATATTCACTAATTGAAAAAACAGGCGAATTTGTTATTAATCTTACTACAAAAGATTTAGCATTTGCTACTGATTTCGTTGGAGTAAAAAGTGGTGCAGATATTAATAAATTTGAAGTTTTAGGGCTTACTAAGGAGAAAGCAAAACACGTTCAATGCCCACTAATTAAAGAAAGTCCATTAAGTATAGAGTGCAAAGTTGTAGACATTAAGAAATTAGGTTCACATCATATGTTCTTAGCAGAGGTACTTTGCGTTGATGCTGATGAAAAATATATGAACGAACAAAATAAATTTTGCTTAGAAGAATGTAACTTATTAACTTATTCTCATGGACAGTATTATTCGTTAGGAGAGAATTTGGGGAAGTTTGGATTTTCTGTAAAGAAAAGTGATTAATATTAGTATTAAAATCCTTCTTATTGGAAATAATTACAATTAAGTAATAACCAATAAGGAGGATTTTATTATGAAAAAGATAATGATTAGTCTACTAATTATACTTACACTTATATTTTCTTGCAGTGTTATTTTTGCTATGAGGTATTATGAAGAAGTAGATTTTGTAACAGGTTTGGTAACAGCTAGTGCTTTAAACGTGAGAACAGGACCTAGTACAGGATATCGAGTAATTGGAACGGTATATAAAAATGAATATATTAGAGTATTTGCAAAAATAGGGGACTGGTATGTAGTTCAAACACCAAGTGACCAAATTGGAGCGGTTAGCACAAAATATGTAAAAAAAATAACAGGAA
>CANQLS010000019.1 GCA_947624765.1 uncultured Clostridia bacterium | reverse complement strand
TGATGTTTTTAGAGTCATGGCATTATTATCGTGATAGAGAAGAGGATTATCAAAAATATATGCCAACAAAAGAAGAGAATTCTGATGGATACATACAACCTTATATTTATAATCCAATGAATAATGAACTAGTTGCTAGAAACATTTACGTTAATATTTTAAATGATGCAACAAAGTATGTATATATTACAACACCATATTTAATTATGGACCTTGAATTGACTAATGCAATTTTATCGGCAGCAAAACGAGGCATTGATGTAAGAATTATTACACCACATATTCCAGATAAATGGTATGTGCATTATGTTACAAGATCGTTTTATTTACCTCTTTTGAAAGCTGGTGTTAAAATATATGAATATACACCTGGTTTTATTCATGCAAAAAATGTTATATGTGATGATGTGGTAGCAACTGTTGGTACAGTGAATTTTGATTATAGAAGTTTATATCATAATTATGAATGTGGTGTTTGGATGTATCAGACTTCTGCTATCGTAGCAATGAAAGATGATTTTGCACGTACACAAGAAATTAGTATTGAAATATCCGAAGAGATGATGGAAAAAATTCCATTTTTAAAAAAGGTAATTTCAGAAATTTTGAAATTTTTTTCACCACTACTTTAATAAAGGAGAGAAAATAGTATGTTGAATTACAAGCAAGAATTAGCTAAAAAATTGAGTAATATGACAAATATAGATGTAAATGAATTGGAAAGTTATATTGAAATACCGCCAAATAGTGAATTGGGAGATTATTCTTTTCCATGTTTTCGATTGGCTAAGGAATTGAAAAAAGCACCTCCTGTAATTGCTAATGAGATTAAGGAAAACTTAGGAAAAGAAGAATGGCTTGAAAAAGTAGAAGCTGTTGGGGGTTATTTGAATATTTTTGTTAATAAAAATTATATGGCACAAAATGTTTTAGAAGAGATTATTAAGAATAAAGAAAATTATGGCAGGTCAAATTTGGGTGAAGGTAAAAAAATTGTTATTGATTATTCTGCACCTAATATTGCTAAACCATTCCATATTGGTCATTTACGTTCTACTGTTATTGGTGGAGCATTGTATAAAATGTATCAATTTTTAGGCTATGAAGTTATTGGTATCAATCATTTAGGCGACTGGGGAATGGGCATATGTAGAACACTTGCTGGTTATAAAATGTGGAAAGATGAATATGATTTTAGTAAGAATCCTATTCAATCTATATTAGCTATTTATGTGCGTTACAACCAAATTGAAAAAAATGATCCAGACTTTAAAAAATATGCGGTAGAAGAATTGAAAAAATTAGAAGATGGTGATGAAGAAACAACAAAGCTTTGGAAATGGATTATAAAAATTAGTTTAGAAGATTATCAAAAAATTTATGATTTAATTGGCTGCAAATTTGATTCATATAATGGTGAAGCTTTTTACAATGATAAAATGGATCGTGTTATTAAAGAATTAGAAGAGAAAAACTTATTAGTAGAAAGTGAAGGAGCTAAAGTTGTAATGATGGATGAAGATATTCCCCCTTGCATTATTTTAACTTCTGCTGGTACTACTATTTATGCTACTCGTGATTTGGCCGCTCTTCTTTACCGAATTGATACTTATCATTTTGATAAATGTTTATATTTAGTAGCTAGTGAGCAATCATTACATTTTAAACAAGTTTTTGAAACTTTATCAAAAATGGGTTATGAAGAATATGCTAAAAGATGTGAGCATATCCCATTTGGTCTTATATTAGAAAAAGATGGGTTCACGAAAAGGTAATGCTATTACGCTTGAGGAAATTTTTAATGAAGCAATTGATAAATCGTTAAACATTATGAATGAGAAAAATCCAGATTTAGAAAACAAAGAAGAAGTTGCAAAAATGGTCGGTGTTGGTGCGATTATATTTAATGATTTAGCTAATAATAGGATTAAAGATGAAATTTTTGATTGGAATCAAGTTTTGAATTTTAATGGCGAAACAGGACCGTATATGCAATATACATATGTAAGAACACAAAGCATTTTGCGTAATAGTGGTTATGTTCCAGAAAATATAGATTATACAAAGTTGAGTGAGAAAGAAGAAATAGAAGTTATTAAACAATTAGCAAACTTTACAGACATTGTAAAAAGCGGTGTAGACAAAAATGAGCCATCTATTTTGGCAAGATATTTAATTGATTTAGCCCAAAGTTTTAGCAGATTTTATAATGAGCATCATATTTTGTGTGATGATAAGTCATTACAAGATGCTAGATTAGTATTAACAAGTGCTGTTGGTATTGTCATAAAAGAAGGATTGGGATTACTTGGTATCTCGTGTCCAGAAAAAATGTAAAATTAGGGGGCTTGATAAAATGGATGAACGATTGCAAGAATATGGTCAAGAACAGTTATTGAGATTTTATAATGAATTATCGAAAGATGATCAAAAAAAATTATTAGATGATATTGCTAGTATTGATTTTGAAAAAATGAAAAGATTATATGACAATAGAGAAATTGCTACACTAGAAGCAAGAAATATAACATTTGTTCCATTTGTTGATAAAGAAGATATTGCAAAAAATGAAAAAGAGGAGTTTGAACAGTTAGGTGCCGAATTAATAAAAAAAGGAGAATTAGCTATATGTTCTATGGCTGGTGGACAAGGAACAAGACTGGGGTTTGACGGACCAAAAGGAACATATATATTAAATTTAGAAAAGCAAAAATCAATTTTTGAAATATTAGTTGATAAGTTAAAAGAAGCATATCAAATATATGGTACTTATATTACTTGGTATATTATGACAAGCAAGGCAAATGATATGCCAACAAAAAAATTTTTTGAAGAAAATTCTTTTTTTGGTTATCCTAAAGAATATATTATATTTTTTCAGCAAGGTGAATTACCGTTATTAGATTTAGAAGGAAAAATGATTTTAGAAGAGAAAAATAAAGTGTATAAAGCGGCAGATGGAAATGGTGGTATATTTGAAGCACTTTGTGAAAATCATATTTTAGATGATATGAAAAATAAAAATATTTCTTACTTATGTATTGGAAATGTGGATAATATTTTAATTAAGCAAGTTGATGCATTATTATTGGGTATGATGAAGAAAAAAAATTATGATTTAGCTTCAAAGTCAATTGTAAAAAAATCGCCAACAGAAAAGGTTGGAGTATTTTGTAAAATTAATGGTCAGCCATCTGTTATTGAATATATCGATTTATCAGAAACTCAAGCAGAGGAAAGAAATGAAGAGGGAGAATTGTTATTTGGTGAAGCATATTTTGGATGTTGTATTTTTAGCAGAAAACTTTTAGAAAAAATTGGAGAAAAGAAATTACCTTTTCATGCTGCTAAAAAGAAAAACAAATATTTGGGAGAAAATGGTGAATTAGTAGTTCCAACAGAGCCAAATACTTATAAATTTGAAGCATTTATTTTTGATGGTTTCAAAATGGCGGATGATATTTTAATAATGCGTGTGAAACGAAAAGAAGAATTTGCACCTATAAAAAATAAAGAAGGCGAAGATAGTCCAGATACAGCCAGAAAATTATATATGAATTATTATTTCCCTAATATTCCTGTCTAAAAAAAATAAAATTGTGCAAACTATAAATAGGCGATAAGCCAAAAATGTAAGGGAGGAATTCCGATGCAGAAAATTAGATGTTCTGTTTGTAGTTGCATGTATAATGCACCAGATGAAAATCTTTGTACTTTAAAGGATATTCAAGTATGTCCATGTAAAAGTTGCAAAACTGGTTCACCGGAAGATGAAACTTGTTGCGCAAGTTATAAAGATATTAACAATCATTAAATTTTTTGAAAAAAGTGTCATTACTGTTGACACTTTTTTTCATTTGTGCTAACATGAATATATGAACAATTAATCATATATATTTGGTAAATATTTAATTATTTATGATTTGAGAGAGGTGATTTGATAAATGAAAGAGGAATTAGAATGTGAACAAACGATTATTCATGAAGATGTTGTTGAAAAAGTAGCTACTAAAATGAAACCAGAAGAATTACTAATGGATTTAGCTGAGTTTTTTAAGATATTTGCCGATAGTACAAGAATTCGTATTATTAATGCATTATTGTATTCAGATATGTGCGTATGTGATATTGCGTATTTACTTCATATGACTCATTCAGCTATTTCACATCAATTGAAAATATTAAAGCAAGCAAAAATTGTAAAATATGAAAAAGTAGGTAAAGTAGTTTATTATTCTTTAGATGATGAACATATTGGAAAGATATTTAAGGTTGGTTTAGACCACATTGAAGAGTAAGGAGGAGCCTATGAAATATCGTTATACTTTGGAGGGTATAGATTGTGCTCATTGTGCACAAGAAATTGAAGATGCTTTAAAACAAGATGAACGCTTTGAAAATGTTATTTTAAATTTTGCAACATCAAAATTATCTTTTACAGCAAAAGATAATGAAAAAATGCGTGAAATTGTTGAGCAGAAAATTGCAGAAGTAGAAAATGGAATTAAAGTTAAAGCTCAAGATGATGAGGAGGAAAATAACAATATTTCTCCATTACATATTACATTTATTATTTTAGGAGTGGTAATAGCTATTATTACTAATATAATACCATTTCCAGACATTTTAAAAACAGTTTTTATGATAATCGCTTATATTTTTGCTTTAGAAAGAGTGGCATGTGTTGCCTTTGATATGCTATTTCATAAAAAAGTATTAGATGAAAATACATTAATTGTTATTTCTGCTGTTGGTGCTTTTTTAGTTGGGCAGAGACATGAAGGACTTATGGTTGCAGTATTGTATGAAATTGGAAAAATATTAGAAAATATGGCTGTGCATAAAACAAGAAAATCAGTGCAAGCATTAATGGATATTAAGCCGGAATATGCAAATTTAAAAGTTGATGGCGGTATAGAAAGTATTTCTCCAGAGAAAATAAAAATAGGAGATATTATTGTTATTAAATCTGGAGAAAAAATTCCATTAGATGGTATTGTGTGTGAAGGAAATGCGAAAATCGATAGTAGTGCATTAACTGGAGAATCGAAATTAGTTGAAGTTAATGAAGGAAGTGAAGTGCTTTCAGGTTGCATAAGTGTAGATGGCTATATTGAAGTTCGTGTAACGAAAGAATATAGTGAAAGTACAGTTTCACAAATTCTTAACTTAATTGAAAATGCAACAGATAGAAAAGCGAAAACAGAGAGTACAGTTTCAAAGTTTGCTAAAATTTATACTCCTACCATCTTAGTTTTAGCATGTGTTGTTGCTATATTTTTACCAATAGTTAGTAGCCTAACTTATCAAGAAAGTATTTATCGTGCGTTAATATTTTTAGTAATCTCATGTCCATGTGCAATTGCTATTTCGGTGCCTCTTACTTATTTTTCAGGCATTGGAAGAGCTTCAAAATCAGGAATTTTAGTGAAGGGTAGCGATTATTTAGATGGGTTAAAAGATATTAAGCAAATTGTATTTGATAAAACAGGAACGTTAACAACTGGTGCTTTTCATATTGAACATATCGAGAGCTTAGATGAAAATATTACAAATGAAGATATTTTAAAAATTGCAGCAATAGGAGAAAAAAATTCAAATCACCCAATCGCGAAATCTATTGTATCTACTTGTAAGGAAGATGTATCTATGGTAGATGTTGATGATTATGTAGAGATTATGGGAAAAGGCATTAGCTATCAATATAATGGTAAAAAAATATTTGTTGGTAATCAAAAAGGTGAAGAGAAGAATGGAGCAACTGTAATTGTTGTTTCTATTGATGATGTTATTGTTGGAAAAATATTTATGAAAGATTCTATTAAAGAGAAAGCTTTAGAAGTAATGAATGATTTAAAGAAAAATAATATACAAGTTGCCATGTTTACTGGTGATAAACGAGATGTTGCAGAGAGTGTTGGAAATGAATTGGGCATGAAAGATATTCATGCAGAAATGTTGCCAACGCAAAAGTATGAAGAATTAGAAAAATATTTAAAGGAAATATCAAAAGTAGCATTTGTAGGTGATGGCATTAATGATGCTCCTGTACTTACTCTTGCAGATATTGGTATTGCTATGGGAGGTATTGGTTCTAGTAGCAGTATTGAGGCTGCTGATGTTGTTATTATGACCGACGAATTGTCAAAAATTCCAGAGGCCATTCGCATTTCAAAAAAGAATAGTCGTATTATACAAGAGAACCTAATTTTTGCAATTGGTATGAAGTTATTATTTTTAGTATTAAGTGTGTTAGGTTTGGCGAGCATGTGGATGGCTGTATTTGCTGATGTTGGTGTAACATTAATTACAATCTTGAATAGTTTGAGAAATTTTGCAAAATAGATTATATAAAATCTGCATATAAAATGGTAAATATATGCAGATTTTTGCAGTTTTTCTATATTAATATATTGTTTTTTTGTCATAAGATGTTAAAATATAAAGGAAAAAGGAAGTGAAGTGAAAATGCATGAAAAAGTGTTATTAGGAATGAGTGGTGGCGTTGATAGTAGTGTGGCTGCAGTTTTATTAAAAGAGCAAGGATATGATGTCATTGGTGTTACGATGAAACTATTTGAAGGAGAAGGAAGTTGTTGCAATCTTTCATCTACGTTTGCAGCGAAGAGAGTTTGTGATTATTTGCAAATACCACATTATACATTGAATTTTCAAGATGATTTTAAAAAATATGTTGTTGATGATTTTATTTGTCAGTATAAAAATACGAGGACGCCTAATCCTTGTATTGAATGTAATCGATATTTGAAATTTGGAGTAATGTATCAAAAAGCAAAAGAGCTAGAGTGTGAGTATATTGCAACTGGGCATTATGCTAAGATTGCTTATAGCGAAAAATATAATTGTAATGTACTTATGAAGTCTAAAGCTGGAAAGAAAGACCAAAGTTATGTGTTGTATTATATTCCAAATGAACTATTAAATCACATAAAGTTTCCACTTAGTGATTTTACAGAAAAAGAGGAGATTAGAAAAATTGCGGAAAAGTATAATTTACCAACCGCTAGAACGCCAGATAGCGAAGATATTTGTTTTATTCCTGATGGAAATTATAAAGATTTTTTGGAAAAATATGCAAATATGAAAAGTGAAATAGGCAATATTGTTGATTCGAGTGGAAAAGTTTTGGGCAAACATAATGGCTTGTATAGATATACAATTGGACAACGAAAAGGGCTAGGCATTTCACATTCAACTCCGCTTTTTGTTATTGGATTTGCTCCTGAAAGAAATGAATTGATTGTTGGAGAAGAGACAGAGCTTTATAAAAAAGAATTTTGTGTTAATGATATTCATCTTTTATTAATGGATGAAATTAAAGAACCAATGAGAGTTGAAGTTAAGACTAGATATACGGCAAATACTGCAAAAGCAATTATTGTGCAAGATAAAAATCAAATTCGTGTACAATTAGATGAACCGCAGAGAGCTATTACTCCAGGTCAATCAGCTGTTTTTTATGATGGGGATATTGTTGTTGGCGGAGGAAAAATAATGTAGATTGACAAAATATATAATTCTATGTTATATTATGTAAGTATCTTAATCTAGTTCACTTACCTACCACAATAAAAGGAGGATTTACCATGGAACAGCAGGCTACATTTCAAGACAAGATGCGTGCCCTCAAAGAGACTCTAACAACTACTAGGCGAAAAGAACAATCTGCGTTGTCGAAGGAAATTAGCAAAAATTGCTACCGGTTCAAGAAACAAGAAGATTGGTTTGATTACATCAAACGAATCGCACATGAGTGTCCTAGGCTATACGAGTATTCTGAATCTGATTTTAGGTACTTGTTATCAACAGTTTGGACACTTGTTTCTGCGGACCAGCTTTCTTTCAAACCGTTGCTCAACGTTCTTTGTAACGCTTTCCCAACATACGAGGACATTGTCTTGGAAGATGCTTATGATGCATCACTGCACAATGGTATGGGAAAGATAAATGATGACTTCTGCTATTTGCTGGAGGCAATGGTAGATTACCAGGATGTTGAAGGGGTTAGTTGCTTTTCAGCTGATGTCCGTGCGGATGTTGAGTACATCTTTGAATGTCTTACGTTGGATGCTCCAATGTTTGACATAGCATGGATTTTGGAAAATCGTTTCAATGTATCGAATGAGGAATTGGACCAACTAGTTGAGGATAGAATTCGGCAGCTTTATGATAATGAGAAGATTGAAAAACTTTTCTCAGAAGGAGCATTGGTACAACTCTTCAAATACGCAAAGGGATATGATATGTTCCTTGAATGTGCACCATCATTGTTGTGGCGAGATTCTCATCCCGAAGATCAACTCGAGGGCGAGTTCGGGATAAGAGTTCTTACACAAATAAAGGCTAATTGATTATGAAAATCTCCGGCTAAGCCGGAGATTTTCTCGTGTTGTTCGAAAACTCGCGAGTGAAAAAAGATGAATATAGAGAATAATTATGTGTGGTGTAATATTTAACACGATATGTACATATATTGCAATATAAGAGAGAGGTATTGTGTTATGTCGCCATTTGAAATTATTATTTTGAGTATTGGTTTAGGAATGGATGCTTTTTCAGTATCTGTTTGTAAAGGATTGTGTATGCCAAAAATGGATTGGAAGAAAGCTGGTATAATTGGTGGATATTTTGGCTTTTTTCAGGCTTTAATGCCAGTAATAGGATATTTTTTGGGAATAAGATTTGAAAATTATATAAAATCGTTTGATCATTGGATTGCATTCATATTGCTTACTTTTCTTGGAATTAAAATGATAAAGGATATTTATAAAAAAGAAGAAACATCGTCAAATGATTCTATAGATATAAAAACGATGCTTCTTCTTGCCATTGCCACTAGTATTGATGCTCTAACAGTTGGTGTTACATTGGCTTTCCTAAATGTTTCTATTTTTACATCTGCTATTAGCATTGGCATAATTACTTTTTTATTATCAATGATTGGCGTGAAAATTGGTAATATATTTGGTGATAAGTATGAAAAGAGCGCACAACTAGTTGGCGGAATTATTTTAATTTTAATCGGAACTAAAATATTGTTTGAACACCTAAAAATATTTACTAATTTCTTCTAAACCTTCAAAATCATGTTGACGTAGCACTTCATAAACAACGATTGCAACTGAATTTGATAAATTTAATGAACGAAGTGTTTCACGCATTGGAATTCTAACTGCATTGTTAAAATATTTTAAAAGAATGTTTTCTGGTAAACCTTTTGTTTCTTTTCCAAATAGCAAAAATACTTCATCCATTTTTGAATAATCTACATCAGAATAACATTTTTTGCCCTTAGTTGTAAGGAAAAACATATTATTTTGTTCGGGCTTATATTTTTCTAAAAAGCTATCAAATGAAGTATGTTCTTCTATTTCTAATTTATCCCAATAATCTAATCCAGCTCTTTTTACTTGTTTATCAGATATATCAAAACCAAGGGGATGTACGAGGTGCAATTTAGCACCTATAGCGGCACACGTTCTTGCAATATTTCCAGTATTTTGAGGAATTTCTGGTTCAACTAATACAATATTTATTTTCATAATGATACCTCCCAACAGGCTAAATATAGCACAAAAATCTGATTATTACAAGATTTTTGATTTTTCTATTGTCAAGTTAAGAAAAATGTGGTAATATAATACTTGTTCACATGATGAGGAGGAATATAAAATGGAGATTTTAGAAAAAATATTAGGTATATTACAAATTATTTCAGCCGTGGTTGTTATGTTATTGGTTTTGTTACAATCTGATAATGAAAGTGGAAATATTGTAACAGGAGCAACAGAGAATAACAGTATGGGTATGAGTAGAGATAAAAAATTAGCAAGATTAACTGCTTATGTTGGTACTGCATTTATTATTTTTACAATTGCATCATCTGCTGTAATGCTTATTAATGTAAAATAAAATCATATACTGTGATTTTAAAAGGCTTATTTAGTTTGTAAACTAATGAGCCTTTTTTGTACACTAGGAAAGTCATGCTTTCTTATTGTACAAAAATTTATTTTCTAAAAATAAAGGAGATTTCAGTGAAAAGGAAAAAGAAACAAAATGAAAAAAATATTTATACAGATTTATTAATTGGTACTTATGTTGCTAATGAGAGAGGTTTTGGTTTTGTAACAGTAGAGGGAGAAAATGAAGATATTTTTATTCCTGCTGAATATACTAAAACTGCAATGGATGGAGATATTGTTTCATTTAGAATAATAAAAGAGAAAGATAACGATAGAAGGGCAGAAGGAAAAATACAAGATATCTTAAAACGAAATGTTAAAGTATTAGTAGGAACTTATCAAAGAGGCAAAAATTTTGGTTTTGTATTGCCTGACGAGCGAAAAATAATTGAAGATATTTATATTTCTAAGAATAATCGTGGAAAAGCTAAGAATAATGATCGCGTAGTGGTAGAGATTGTTAAATATCCAGATGAAAAGAAAAAAGCCGAAGGAAAAGTAATTGAGATTTTAGGTAAGACAGATGATGAGAATGTAGATTTATTAGCAATTCTTAGAACATATGATTATAAAATAAAGTTTCCAAAAGAAGTACAAAAAGAGGCAAGTTTAATTCCACAGGTGATTCACAATATTGATGATAGAGTAGATTTGCGTGAAAGAGAAATTTTTACAATTGATGGTGACGATACAAAAGATATTGATGATGCAGTATCGCTTGAAAAAGTTGGCAAAAATTATTTGCTTGGTGTGCATATTGCTGATGTGAGCACATATGTTAGAGAAGGGACACCTCTTGATAAAGAGGCATCTAAACGTGGGACAAGTGTTTATTTAATTGATACAGTTATACCAATGTTGCCAAAAGAACTTTCTAATGGTATTTGTAGTTTAAATCCTAATGAGGATAGATACGCTTTATCAATTGACATTTTGTTAGATAAAGGTGGAAATGTATTAGATAAGAAAATATATAAAAGTGTTATTCGCTCAAAAATTCAAATGACATATCACCATGTTTATGAAGTAGTGGAGGAAGAAAAAATTCCGAGTGGATATGAGCCTCATATTGAAACTTTAAAAAGAATGAAGGAATTGGCATTAGTCTTAATTGAAAAAAGAAAAAGCAAAGGTGCTATTGATTTCGATTTGGCAGAACCTAAAATTTTATTGGACGAAAATGATAAAGTATTAAGCATTGAAAAGAGAGAGATAACTATTGCAAATCGCATGATTGAACAGTTTATGGTATTGGCAAATGAGTGCATTGCAAGCTATTTTTCTGAAAGGAAAGTACCATTTATATATCGTGTTCATGAAAAACCAGAGGAAGATAAAATGCAAAGATTAAAAACTTTTTTGAAAAATATGAATTGTCCGGTTCCAATTCCTGAAAAATTAACTTCTATTGATATGCAAAAAATATTAGAAGCTTATAAGGATAAAAAAGAGGAGAAAGTAGTATCTACTATGATGCTTCGAAGTATGCGATTGGCAAAGTATAGTCATGAGAATTTAGGGCATTTTGGATTAGCTTTAGAAAATTATTGTCACTTTACTTCACCTATTCGAAGATATCCAGATTTATTTATTCATCGTGTAATATCGGATTATTTAAAAGATAATATTAATGAGAAGAAGAAAATAAAATATGAACGTTTAGCTGTTAAATATTCTGATATGTCTTCGGAGTCTGAACGAGATGCTGAAGAAGCTGAAAGAGAGTTAGAAAAGATAAAAATGTGTGAATATATGGAGGAACATATTGGAGAAGAGTTTGAAGGAGTAATTTCAAGTATTACATCATTTGGTTTTTTTGTAGAACTTCCTAATATGATTGAAGGTTTAGTTCATGTAGAAACTATGCAAGACGATTATTATTATTTTGATGAAGAAAATTTAGTTATGTATGGAAAGCATAATAATAAAGTTTATCAAATTGGTGATGTCGTGAAGGTTAGGGTACTAACTACTGACAGATTTTTAAGAAGAATTGATTTTGAGGTTATAGGTAAAAGAGGCGAATAATCGCCTCTTTATGCTGGAATAAAAAACTTTATGATGCTAACTGCAATATTGGCAATTCCAAAAAAATATATAGCAATTCCTCCTAATTTATTTCCGCTTTGAAATTCCCAAGTACCATAAGGAAAAGCGAATAAACTACTTAATACGCATAAAATTAAAATAATAATAGAAAAATTCATTTTATTTTTCACCCTCTTCATCTTTTTCTTTTATTTCTTCTCGTGTTTGCTCTTTTTCTGTAAATGAAACAATTTGTGAGGTATCTAAATCTATTTCTACTTTTACATCAAAATTTGCATTTTCATAGATATTCAACCAGTCTATTTTTTCTAGTTCTTCAATAGTTAAATATTGTGTTCTCAAAAATTTCCCAAATCCAATAATATCAGATTTAAATTCTTTTGACGTCTTTTCCAAATAAGATTGAATTACTGTTGTTAGTTTTTCTTCGATTGTTTTTGCAAGAGTATAACGATTTTGTTCGTCGAAATAGTCAACTGGTGAACCAGCCGTTACAAGTTGGGCATGAATACGTGCATTGATTTGAATGTTTGGAATATTTTCTTCAACTTTTACTTTGAGTTTGGGTTTATCTCTTTGAGACAATGTTAATGTAGTTTTTTTGCCTTCCTTTTTTATATCGGGAACTTCAAAATTAACAGGACTCAAACTATTACTGATAATTGAATGAGCGATAACTTCTTCTTGCATAATTTCTCCTACCATTGTTGAACCGGAAAATACTGCGATACCTATGAATTTAGGAGTTTTATCTTCTTCGACTTTATTTTCATCATCACTTTGAGATGATTTTTCTTCTTTACCTTTTTCACTAGAATTAGAAGAGTCTTTTGCCTTTTCGACATCTGCTAAAATTGCGATTGGTTCTGCATATTTTGATTGTGTATTCCAGTAAAAGTCTACAAGTTCAGAACCAATACTATATCCGCTATAGGTATATGATGATAAAACTAAGTCGAGATAACGGGCTGGATCTGTTTCTAAAACTGGTGTAATTGTTTCAAGAAAGTCTTTTGCATTGGATTTAGATATAACAATTGAAGTACTTGGACGTATTTCACGATTAGTAACAAATGGATTTATATATCCTGATAATCCTTCTCTTGCTAGTTCTTCAGAAAATACTACCATCTTATTTTGGGACATATTAATTTCTTTACTTACTCTTGTATTAGCTTCTGATACTGCAC
>CANQLS010000018.1 GCA_947624765.1 uncultured Clostridia bacterium | reverse complement strand
CTTGATAACCATTTTTTACTGCCTTATACATTGCCATCATTGCAACAACCGTTTTTCCAGAACCAACATCTCCTTGAACCAACCTATTCATTGATGTAGCTCTTATCATATCATTTTCTATTTCAGCCCATACTTTATTTTGTGCATTCGTTAAAGAATATGGTAAAGAATTTATTAATTCATCTATGCCATCATCTTTATCAAAAGAAATTCCTCTTGCCTGAACATTACCTTTCTTTTTTAATAATAACAATGCAAGTTGCATTACTAATAATTCTTCAAATGCAATACGATATCTTGCTTTCTCAAAATCCTCTAATTTAACCGGAAAGTGAATATCATTAATTGCTTTATTAATATCGCAAAGATGATATTTTTCAAGCATATCTGCAGGTAAAGCGTCCATCATATTACCGCGTACTAATTCAAGTGCGTTTTCTATAATTTTGCGTAATATATTTTGTGTAATACCTTGTGTTAGCGGATAAATAGGAATAATTTTCCCTGTATTTTTATTTTCACCAACTTTATCAAATATAGCTGATTGCATTTCTAATTTGCCAAAATTTCCCGTAACTTTTCCAAAAAAGATATATTCATCACCAATATGAAACATATTTTTCAAATAAGCTTGATTAAACCATGTAAGCATCATTCTTCCAGTATCATCACTTACTATAAGCTTATAAATTGTCATTCCAGGGCGAATTCTTGTTTCTACCATTCTAGATACAACTTTGCCTCGAAAAGCCACTAATTCATTAGGCATTAATTCTATAATTTTTTTAATATTACCTCTATCTTCATATTCTCTTGGAAAATATGTAACAATATCTTCTAACGTATAAATTCCCAATTTATGTAATAATTCAACTCTAGCAGGACCTACGCCCTTTATATATTGAATATCTTGGTTAAAATCTACCATTTTATTCCTCCCTTTAGCATAATATCATAAACATTTGTTCTTGTCAAATATTTTTCAAAAAAAGGTTGTCAAACGGCAGAAACTGTGCTAGAATAGTAAAGAAAGATTTTTAAAAACCCTAAGGAGGTGTGTTTCATGGCAAGATGTGAAATTTGTGAAAAACAAAAAGTGTTCTCATTACAAGTGAGCCATTCACATAGAAAATCAGCTAGAACTTGGAAACCAAATTTAAGAACTGTTAAGGCAGTTGTTGATGGTACTCCAAAGAAAATTAAGGTATGTTCTAGATGTTTAAGATCTGGTCTTGTAGAAAGAGCGTAATGAAAAATTTAATGAAGAGTGAATAGTGAATAATTATGTGTAATTTAATTACGCTAATGATTCACTATTTATTATTATGTAAATTTTCACTCTTCACTATTCATTCTTCATTATTCATTAACTTTATCAGCCTTTACCTTGAATAAAAAACTAAAAATTCCTCTCATAAATTTTCCTGGCCTATATACTACAATTTTCATTTTTTCTCTCCTTCCTTCCCAAATATACAAAAATCAAGTCAAAAAGAATTGAGGTAATTTCTTCTCATTATTTTCACTTGCAAAGCCAACACAAACCAAGTAGCAATAATACTACTCCAATTCCGAAAATCCATCCTGATATAGGAAGTAATAATACTAATAATATTCCAACACCCAACCCTATCATACATACACCAAATGTTTTTTTCAATAAATTCATAGCAACCTCCTATCCATTGATTTAATATATTATATGAGTTATAATAGAAAGTGTGCAAACACTTTCAGGAAGGAATGATATCATATATGAAAAATGTTGAAGCATTAATTGAAGAATTATCTAAATGTTATGACGGCGAAAAAGGTTCATTAGATTTTACAACACCATTTGAATTATTAGTTGCAGTTATCTTATCTGCACAATGTACAGATGCTAGAGTAAATATTGTTACAAAAGATTTATTTAAAGTAGCTAATACTCCTCAGCAATTTGCAGAAATGAAATTAGGAGAAATTGAAAAACTAATTTCTTCAATTAGTTTTTATAAAAATAAATCAAAGCATATTCAAGAATGTTCAAAACAGATTTTAAAAAACTATCATGGCGAAGTTCCTTCTACTATGGAAGAATTAACAACTCTTTCTGGTGTAGGTAGAAAAACTGCTAATGTTGTCTTGTTAGAAGCATTTCATATTTGTGAAGGAATTGCAGTAGATACACATGCATTAAGATTATCACATCGTTTTGGATTATCAAAAGAAGAAGATCCTTCGAAAGTAGAACAAGACTTACTAAAAAAAATACCAAGAAAATATTGGCCTCTTATGAATCACTTATTTGTTTATCACGGTCGTGCAATTTGTACTGCTAAAAATCCTAAATGTGATATTTGTACAGTAAAAATGTATTGCAAAGAAAAGGCAAAAAAATAGTAAATATAGTAATTATTCACTATTTTTTTGTCCAACAACGAACTGTCCAATTATTTCTGATACTTTTTGGGTTGAAAAAGAATTGAGGCAATTTCTAGGCGAACAAACGAGGGCACCGGAGGCGTACAGATGGTACGTTGAGGATGCCCGATGTGAAGTTCAACAACGAAATTGTCCAATTATTTTTCAACCTGTCATACCTTTCTATCGAATGCTCCTCCAGCCCCCCAAACACACGGCCTATCACATTTCCAGCCACATTGGCATCTAGCTTTATTTAAATATGGAAGTAATTTCTTATAAACTTCCTCATTGCATTTTTTTGTTTCTTCCACATATCGTTCTAAAGTATTTTTTGTTTGCAAAGAAATTTCTAATTGTGCACACCCACAAAGCCTTTCAGAACATTTTTGCAAAAAGTCTTCATATGTACCTCTTTCATTAATTGCAACCATCATGCCTTGTGGAAAGAATTCTGCTAAAGATTGAATATCGTTTTGCCATTCATTTTTCAACGTTTCATTATCTTGAATTAAAACAGGTGTATAAAATTGAGGTTCTGGCAAAAATTTCATTTTATAACGAATTGTCCTATGTCTTTGTGCTTGAGCAAGTTCAGCAAATGAAACTATATAATTAACAGAATAAGCTTCATCAAAAAACTCATGCCTATTTTCTCTATCATCAAATAACGAAAGTTTTCTATTCTTCTTATCCTCTAATTCTTTTATAGTATATGGTTCCAATTGAGAAATAAAATCTTGTAGATATGGTTTTAGCTTATCCGAAAATGGAGTACTTTCTTCCTCTGAAATATATTTTTTAAACCATGTCATCAGATAATTAAGTTGTCTAAGATCTACTGTATACCCCATAATTGTTGGTGTAAAAACACTAATCATATAACGTGCATTCTCTTGTGCAAGTTTTGTGATTTGCTTAATTGCTTCTTTTTCAGGTTCTTTTTTGGGATTATTTTTGCATATCTTTTCTTGATAAATACGAAATTTATTTCCATATTCTTGTTCAATAAGATTAGAAAAAATATCAAGCCACTTATTATACATTTCTTGTTCTTGAGGTAATGGTTTCATCTTTGTATAACGTGCAGATTTTTCCGAAGTTGAATATACTCCTTCATTATTGAGAAGCATTGCCAAAATTTTAGGATGCATAGAAATGCCTAAATTAAGTTTTACATGTTCAGCTACACTATGATGTCCAGATGATAATACACCACCTGCCCTAGCAATTGATTTTTCCTTATCTTCTGAAAAAATATCATCAATTGTATGTGTAGTATAACATATATTAGCTTCTTTCCCTGTAAGTTCTAGTGCCTCATCTTTAGATAACTGATAGCCTAACTTAGTAGAACCCAACACCTTAATCTCCATACCATTTCCCTCCTAGTGACTTTATCTTTTTCAATATTATAAATAATTTTCGTTCTTTTATACTCGCTACAATTCTATCAATAGCCAAAAAAAATAGCAAGGCTTTTACAAAAAATCGTGAATTATCATATTAAATATTATGTTGACAATTCGCACTTTTGAGGACGTCCCCAATGTGCAAAATTTCATGAATAGTATTCTATTAATTGGAAATACTATTAAAAAGGAGTTTTTATGTTTATACCGAGTGAAATTTTGTATGAAAAAGAAATTGAAAATTTTCCTTTAGGAAAAGAATTATTAAAAAAATATATAGATATTCCTAAAAAAGTGATTGAAAACCATAACCGCATTCCAGAGATGCAGAAAAAATCAAATGTTGAGTTTCCTAAAATGAAGCAATCTTTAATTATTGGCATTCGCAAAACACACCAATTTGTAGAAAATCACAAAGTGTCTGATTACTTGGTGCCTTACACTTCTTCTGGCTGTACAGCTATGTGTCTTTATTGCTATTTAGTTTGTAATTATAATAAATGTGCCTATTTAAGACTTTTTGTTAATCGTGAAGAAATGCTAGATAAAATAATTAAAACTTCTAATAAATCAGAAAAAGAGTTAACATTTGAAATTGGCAGTAATAGTGATTTAATCTTAGAAAATACTATTACTAATAATTTGCCTTGGACTATTGAAAATTTTGCTAAAAATGAAAAAGGGTATTTAACTTTTCCTACAAAATTTGATATGGTTGAACCGCTTCTATCACTCGACCATAAAGGTAGAACTATTATCCGTATTAGTGTAAATCCTAGTGAAATCATCAAAAAAGTAGAATTTGGTACTTCGCCTTTAGAAAATCGCATTCACGCTATTAATCAATTAGTAGATGCTAATTATCCTATTGGAATTTTAATTGCCCCTGTTATTTTGCTGAATAACTGGGAACAATTATATGAAAATTTAATCATAACTTTAAAAGAAAATTTATCTGCAAAAGCTAAAGAAAAACTTTTCTTTGAAGTAATTTTAATGACATATAGTTATATTCATCGTGCTATTAATAGTGAAGCTTTTCCAAATGCAATTTCTCTTTACAATCCAGAACTCATGGCAGGGCGTGGCAAAGGAAAATATGCATATAAACAAGATGTTAGAAAAATTGCTGAAGAAAAAATTAAGGAAATGCTAGAAAAGCATTTCCCTAATAATCGTATTATTTATTTTAGTTAAATTATTGCAATAAATCTGTTAATTCATCAATATGATAAATATCTAATGTATTCATGGCTCTAGTCATGCATACATATAAAAGTTTAGTATCTACTTCTGATTTACTATAGTGATATATATCAGCATCAGTTATTAACACCGCATCAAATTCTAAACCTTTAGATAAATATGATGGTACAATACTAACTCCACCGCTATATTCACTATCTTTATCACTAATAATATGAATATCATCACGAGGAATTAATTTTCTTAACTGCTCACAATCTTCTACTGTTTTTCCAATGATAGCAATATTTCTTAATCCTTTACTTTCTAGTTCAGTTAGTCTACTAATTATATGTTGTATCATTTCATCTTGACTTTCAAAATTTTGAATTGTTACTGGAGCTCCATTTTTCATAACAGGTTCACCTAAACTACAATTTAATTTTTCAATAAGATGACTAATTACTTTGTTAGCCATATTCATAATTTCTTCAGTAGTACGATATGTCTTCTTCAATGTTAAATATTCTAAATCTGTATCTTCACCAAATACAACACCCATTGTCTTTTGCCAATTTTGTGTTCCACGATAATAATAAATTCCTTGTGATAAATCTCCTAATATTGTAAGTGAATTACTTTTTACTATTTTTTTAAAGACATAAAATTGAAACTCACTAAAATCTTGTGCTTCATCGATAACAATGTGTTTCAATTCAAACTTTGTTTTTACACCATGTATCATGCATTTTAAATACATAAGTGGAGCTATATCTTCCATCTCTATTTTTTTATTTTTCTGCACTTGGTGAAAAGCATTTTGAATATAATGAATTTCTTCATCTGTTAATCTATTTTTAGCAATAATTTCTAAGTAGTTATACAAAAAATCTTTATAATAATCTAATGGTTCTAAAACTTTGTTTTCCTTAAAAAATTGTTGAGTCTTTTTCTTTGCATCTTTTGTTATAGCCTTAATCTTTTCATCTCTTTCATTATAAATTCTTCTAATTTCTAATTGTTGTTCTTCTATATTTGGAAACTTAAATTTTGCTTTTGCAATTTGATACTCGCACTCTTCATCATATTCTTTAAGTAATTTTCCACTTTGCATAGAAATAGAATTATATAAATGTTTACTAATTTCTTCTACTCTCCTACAAAGTGGTAAATCACCATATTCCACAGTAAAAAGATAATGCAATTTATTTTTATCCATAAAAATATGGTCATTAACAATAAAGTCTTTGTCTGGTATAAATCGCTTTTCAATCTCAAAAATATATTCATCTATCATATTTTTGAAACGAATAGAAGATTTCAATTTTGAAGTACTCTCTATCATCTCTGCTATTTTTTCTTCTTTTTCACTTTTCTGATTTTTTATAATAAAAGCTAATTTTTTATTTGGATCATCAATTTCAAACTCTTTTCCAATCACTTCGAAAGCAATTTCTTCATATGTCATTTGCCCTACTCTATCAACACCCAAATCCGGAAGTACATTGGAAATATAATTTAAGAAAAATTTATTAGGGGCAATAATTAAAAACTCTTCTGGATAAAAACGTTTTTCATAATTATATATAAGATAAGCAATACGATGAAGTGCAATAGTAGTCTTTCCACTACCTGCTACTCCTTGTACAATTAATGGTTTCCACATATCTGCACGAATAATTTTATTTTGTTCTGATTGTATAGTAGCTATAATATTTTTTAATCTTGTATCGGAGTTAGCTGACAAAAATGGTTGTAGCATTTCATCGTTAGTTGTAATATCAATATCCATTACATCTTGAAGTTCTCCATCCTCTTCAAAAAAATACTGTCTTTTTAATTTAATATCTCCTTTAATAATACCTGCCGGGCAATCATATTCAGCCTCACCAAGTCTACCCTCATAATATAAATCAGCAATTGGTGCACGCCAATCTACTACAATTTGTTCTAACGTTTCATGGTCTGTTACAAATGTCTTGCCTAAATAAAAAGCATCCCTTTTTTCGGAACCATCTTCTACAAAATCAACTCTTGCAAAATATGGTTTAGGTTTCATCAATTTTAATGTTCTAATTCTTGATGTAAACCTATCCTTTAGGGCTGCCTTCATGTAATCGTCAGCATAATCATCAAAATCATAATCTTCAAATCCACGCTCTAGTCTTTCTTCGCTTTCTTTAATTTCTTGTTCCATATACTGTCTTGTCTTCTTTAGTTTTTCTTTCTCACGCAAGTACTCATCTTCTTTAATATTCATCATAGCACCTCCGTATATAAAAAATCACAGACTCGCTTTTGTTGTATCAACAATAAGCAAGCCTGTTTTGTATTTTAACACAATATATTGTAACTTGTCAAGAATTTTATCTAGGTTCTACTACTAATCTAATTCCCGTTCTGTCTTCCTCTTCAATCTTCACCTCTGTAAATGCAGGAATGCAAATTAAATCTACTCCAGATGGTGCCACGAAACCTCTAGCAATGGCTACCGCTTTAATTGCTTGATTTAGTGCTCCTGCACCAATTGCTTGCATCTCAGCTTTTCCCTTTTCTTTAATTAAACCAGCTATTGCACCTGCTACTGAATTTGGATTGGATTTTGTTGAAATTTTTAAAATATCCATTTTTATGCCTCCTTAAATAATATATAGTTTGTTAATTCTACCATATCTATTATATATAAAATCCAATAAAAATCCAGTAATTTTTTCCATTTTTGGAAAAAATCGTTCTCCAAAATTAGCCATTTTTCATCTATTTATTATTAATTCTCGTAATCTTCTTCACAATATTATCTTTATCATCAATTTCAAATACAACTGCATTTAGCATACCAGCGCCTTGAGCACATGAATATCTTTCAGGCATCTGCGTTAAAAAACGTTTTAGTGCAGCTTCTATGTTCATACCAATAATTGAATTTAATGGTCCAGTCATTCCTACATCAGTTATATACCCCATTCCACTATCATAAATCTTCTCATCAGCTGTTTGCACATGAGTATGAGTACCAAACAAAATAGTTACTTTATCCTTTAAATAATATGCAAGCGCCAACTTTTCAGCTGTTGCCTCAGCATGAAAATCTACTACAATAATATCAGCTTTTTCTTTTTTAACTTTATCTATTTCTCTATCAGCAATTATAAAAGGATTATCATATGTTCCACCCATATTAACTCTTCCAATTAAATTAATAATTCCTATTCTTTTATCTTTAACTTGTAATACAGTAGAACCCCTGCCAACAATACCCTCTGCATAATTAGCTGGCCTTACTAATCTTTCTTCTTCATTAATAAACGAAAAAATATCTTTTTTTCCCCAAGTATGATTTCCCATAGTAACAACATCTACGCCATGTAAATATAAATTATCTAATATTGATTTAGTAATTCCCATTCCATCTGCACTATTTTCTCCATTAGCAATTGTAAAGTCTATATTATATTCAGATTTTAATTTAGATATATTTTTATTAACTTCATCTACACCAACTTTTCCAACAATATCTCCTATAACTAAAATATTCATAACTGCCTCCAATCTATGTTAATATTACCATAATTCGTAAAAAAATTCAATAATATCATATTAATGTGAAAATGGCGGATATTTTTCATATCCGCCACTAATCATTAATTTTTAAATTTCTATTTTTATTTTGCATATTCAATTGCACGCGTTTCTCTTACAACATTAACTTTGATTTGTCCTGGATATTCCATTTCATCTTCAATACGCTTTGCAATATCTCTAGCCATAACAATCATTGCATCATCAGTAACATTTTCTGGTTTTACAATAATTCTAATTTCTCTACCAGCTTGTATTGCAAATGATTTATCAACTCCATCAAATGAATCCGCAATTTCTTCTAACTTCTCTAATCTCTTAATATAAGTTTCCAAAGTTTCTCTTCGAGCACCTGGTCTTGACGCTGAAATAGCATCAGCTGCTTGTATTAAGACTGCCTCCATGGTTTGTGGCTCAACATCTCCATGATGTGCCTGTACCGCATTGATAACAATGTCATTCTCTTTATATTTCTTTAAGATATCGACACCAATTTCAACATGTGTACCTTCAATCTCATGGTCGATTGATTTACCAATATCATGAAGTAGTCCAGCACGTTTTGCTAACTTAGAATCAAATCCCAACTCTTCTGCCATAATACCGGCAAGTTGTGAAACTTCAATAGAGTGATTTAATACATTTTGACCATAACTGGTTCTATATTTTAATTTACCAATTAGTTTAATTAAATCAGGATGTAACCCAATAACACCTGTTTCCATAGAAGCACGTTCGCCCTCTTCTTTAATGATATTTTCAAGCTCTACTTTAGCTTTTTCTACCATTTCTTCAATTCTGCCTGGATGAATTCTACCATCAGTAACTAATTTCTCCAAAGCTATACGGGCTACCTCTCTTCTAATTGGATCAAAACCAGAAATTATAACTGCTTCTGGTGTATCATCAATGATTAAATCAATTCCTGTTAATGTTTCTAATGTTTTGATATTTCTACCTTCTCTTCCTATAATTCTACCCTTCATATCATCACTTGGAAGAGATACTACAGAAACTGTTGTTTCAGAAGTATGATCTGCAGCACATTTCTGTACAGCATAAGTAATAATTTCTTTTGCCTTTTTATTTGCTTCATCTTTAGCCTTTGCTTCCATATCCTTTATCATAACTGCAGACTCATGAATTAATGATTCTTGTAGTATTGATAATAAATATTGTTTAGCATCTTCCCTAGATAAGCCTGCAATTTTTTCTAATTGCTCAATTTGTTTTTGCTTAAAAGTATCTAATTCTTCTCTTTCATTATCAAGTTCTTTTACTCTCTCTGCTAATTGAATCTCTTTCTTTTCCATGTTGTCTATCTTTCTATCTAATGTCTCTTCTTTTTGTAACAATCTTTTTTCTTGTTTTTGTGTTTCTGCCCTTCTCTCTCTTATCTCTTTGTCTAATTCTGCTCTTTCTTTTTGAATTTCCTCTTTTGCTAAAATAACTCTTTCTTTTCTTTCTGCCTCTGCAGTTTTTCTAGCCTCATCAATCATTTTATTTGCTTCTAATTCAGCATTTTTTAATTTTGACAAGCCTTTTTTATCTCTAGCTTTTTCTATCATAAAGAAAATAAAACCAGAAATTCCTAATGTAACCAAAAAGACGATAATAGAAGGGACAATCATTTCTTGTGTAAAAATATCATCCACCCCCTTATTTAGTTTTCAATGTTCAATATATTATCATGAATACTTTTGGTAAATGGTAGTATTCAACCCTTGTAAAATCTAAATAATATATTTTTCATTACCACTCTATTTTACATTTAATCTATAGCCTTGTCAAGAAAATTTGCTTTGACATCTTCTCTTTTTTATGCTACTATAATATAGTACTCGGATTAATTATCAAAGGAGGAACCCATCTATGGCAAATGCTCCAATTGGTGCTCTGAAAGGATTCGCACACGTTACCAACGTACCTTCGCCTCAAGCAGAAAACTCACATTCCACAAATGCACCAAATGTACCTTCGCGGACTCGCATGATGCATGAGTATTCTCACCATCGGCAATCGAACTTACGTGATACAAAAGCACCCAAAACAAATACTGGTGCGAATGAAAACAAGTAAAAAAAAATTAGCCGCCACACATAACTTGTGTGACGGCCTTTCATTGCTTGTCCAATATAAATATTATTGCTTATTAGTTCTGTATAACTCAAATGATTCATCAATTTTTTCATTTACCATTTTTTCAACATTTTCTTTATCAGTTGCTTCAGCCAATACTAATTCGCTAATTAAAATTTGTTTAGCATTTGTTAGCATTTTCTTTTCGCCTGTTGCCAATCCTTTTTCTTTTTGTTTGAATGATAAATTTCTAACCACATCTGCTACTTCATATATGTCGCCGCTCTTCATCTTTTCCATGTTTTCACGATAACGCTTATTCCAATTTGATGACATATCAGTCGTATCTGAAGCTAAGACATCAAGAACTCCCTGTGCGGTTTCATTTCCAATTACATCTCTTACTCCAATCATTTCTGCGTTTTTAGTTGGCACCATTACTTTAATGTCTCCAATAGGCATTTTCATAACGTAATATTTTTGTTTTTCGCCCAAAATTTCTTTTTCTTCAATAGACTCAATTGTTCCTGCACCATGCATAGGATATACAATCTTATCTCCAACCTTAAACATTCTACCACCCCTTAATTGCTCTATATGTAGTCGTTCTTCTTACGACACATGCTAATTATATCATAAAATTTGGTAAAAGTCAAAGATTTTAGAAATTTTTATGTATACTCTCAAATTAAGAAAATTATTACATTTTTAATAATTTTGTTCAAGAAACTTGAAAATTTCACAATAAAAAAACTGATAATTTTGTTTATCAGTTTCTAAAAATTTAAATTTAATTATTTAGTTGCTTTTTCTTTCTTTGCTATTACTTCTTTACCATCGTAATATCCACAATTCTTACATACTCTATGAGGCTCTACTGGTTCATGACAATGAGAACATTCTACAACATTTGGCTTATCTAATTTCCATGTTGACCTTCTTAAAGCAGTTCTAGCTTTTGACCATCTTCTTTTTGGTTGTGCCATTAAAATCCCTCCCTTTTGCTCGGCTATCTATCCTTAATATTATTTTTTTCGTCAATACTCAAAACAAAAATATCAATTTTTGTCAACGAATATGATTATATACTTATTTTTCCGCTTTGTCAAGCCCTATTATAATGAATAAAACTTGATAGTGGCATCGGGAATATCCCCTTCAAATCTAGGATTTGTAAGAGTTATATCAAAAGTAGCAAGTGTTTTATACGGTGTTGCATCTTTACAAATTATATCTTCCGTTGGGGCTGGTATCATAATATTTTCTTTCTTTGAAATAAATCCAAACCTTTTTAATAATCCCATTCTCCAATCTCCTTTTCTTTTGTATAATACTTTCAAATTTAATATGTAAAAAAATTATAAATTTTCTACTAACTCTTTATACTTATTTCCTCTTTCCTCAAAATTTTTAAACATATCAAAACTTGCACTAGCTGGTGAGAAAAATACAATATCGCCTTCTTTTGCTTCATTTTGTGCTATCTTTACGGCTTCTGCTAATGACTGACATTCTATTATTGGTAAAGACGAAGTTAATGCTCGTTTTTCTAACTCTAAATTAACCGCATTTTTGATTTTCTCTTTAGTTTGCCCCAGTAAAATAAGTGATTTTACATGTTCAACAATATATTTTCCCAATTCTGTATAGTCTAAATGCTTATCATACCCACCTGCGATTAAGACTACCTTTTGTGGAAAACTAATTAAGCCAGCAATAGTTCTTGTAGGACTACTACCAATAGAATCATTATACCATTTTACACCATTTAATTCACGAACAAACTCATTACGATGTTCTACACCTTTAAATGTTTTTAATACCTTGATTATAGATTCAACTTTAACTAAATCTTGTACTGCCGCAATTGCGGTACAAGCATTTTCAATATTATGCCTACCCAATAATAAAATATCTTTTATATCTATTATCTGTGTTCTAACTCTATTTGCAGATGTTTTTATAATATTCTGATCTAATATAACACCATCATCTAATCTTGTATTAATACTGAAAAATCTTACTTTTCCTTTTGCAGTATCAGCAAATTCTCTAGTAATATCATTATCGTAATTCAGTACTACCATATCTGTTGTTTTTTGATAAATATATATATTTCTTTTAGCATTTATGTATTCTTGATAATCTTTATGAATATCTAAATGGTTTGGAGATACATTCGTAACAACCGAAATATTAGGACTTTTCTTTAATGTCATCAATTGAAAACTGCTAAGTTCTAATACCACTATATCTTTGGGCCTCATCTCATCAATTTTAGCAAATAAAGGAATCCCAATATTACCTCCTAAATAACAATTATAACCTTCCTCTTTCAGCATCTGATAAATTAATGTTGTAGTAGTTGTCTTGCCATCGCTACCAGTAACACCTATAATTTTCCCAGGACATAAGTCAATCAACATTTCAATCTCAGAAGTCAATATAGCACCTCTATCAAGCTCTTTCTCAATGGCAGGTGTATCAGGACGCATACTAGGAGAACGAAATATAATATCATATCCGACTAAATTATCTAAATAATTCTCCCCTAGTGAAAACTTAACACCCTGTAACATATACTCTTCACATAAAGCCTTATCTAGTTCCTCTTCTGTTTTTCTATCAAAT